>WAHY01000007.1:52514-58762 GCA_009873635.1 Nitrospinota bacterium | reverse complement strand
TGGTTGGTTGTGGAGCCGCAGCAGGAATAGCCGCTTCCTTCAATGCGCCTTTGGCTGGTGTTTTGTTCGCTCTTGAGATTATTCTTACAGACTTTACCATCCACACATTCAGTCCTATCGTCGTTGCTTCGGTAATAGGCACCGCTACAGGCAGAGCTATGGAAGGTAACGAAATAACTTTCCATGTTCCGGTTCATGAGCTGGTCAGCTATTCCGAAATAGTTTTTTATCTGTTTCTGGGATTATTGTGTGGTGTGGTTTCAAGATTATTCACTTTTTCATATTTCAAAGCTTTTGAGGTTTTTGATAAGAAGGTACATCTCCCCAAGCCCTTGAAACCGGCCCTGGGAGGACTGATCGTTGGTTTAATCTCCATTGCTTTTCCAGCAATTCTAGGTAACGGTTATGAGTTTATGGAAAAAGCTCTTAACGGAGAGCTTTTCTGGGGTCTGGCCTTTGGTTTGATCTTTTTGAAAATCATCAGCACTGCCACAACTTTAGGCTCAGGAGGTTTGGGCGGGGTCTTCGCACCTTCACTCTTTATCGGAGCCATGCTGGGATCCACCTACGGAGCTCTGGTACACGGAATCAACCCAGGCCTCACCGCTTCACCTGAAACCTATGCACTTGTGGGAATGGGCGCTGTAGCTGGCGCAGTCATGCAGGCACCTTTGACAAATATTTTGATGTTATTTGAACTGACCAACGATTACACCATAATTTTGCCGATCATGATCACATGCATTGTTTCGGCCTACACATTTAGAGCATTTGATATTAATTCAATATATATCCAAAAACTCTTAAAGGAAGGTATCAACATCAAGCACGGACGGGAAGTTTCTATCCTAAACTCCATTAAGGTTAATGATGTGTTAAGCAAAGATATCACAACAATTCCAGAAGGCATGCCCTTTAGAAAAATTCTGGAAACTGTCTCCTACTCCAAGAACTTTTATTTTCCTGTGGTGAATTCTGAAGGGGAAATGTCTGGCTTATTATCTTTTCATATGATACGGGAGATGATTTTTGAAGATGACCTTGGAGACCTGATCGTAGCCAATGATTTAAAAGTAACATCTGTCATGACTCTCACCCCTGGGAACAATCTCAATCAGGCAATGGAAATGTTCGCCAAACTTGATGTGGAGCAGCTCCCGGTAGTCCGCCCTGACGACCCCAAACGAGTGATCGGCATGGTCAACCGGGGAGAAGTTGTTGCCGCTTACAACCGTGAAGTTCTGGTATCCGGTTTTGATAAGTAGTTCTTTAAACTTGTTCTGATCTTTTTTGCACTATTACTATTTGGTTTGTTGTTTTCATTCATACCGCTTATGTCTTTCTTTATCGCCTGAAAAATTATCTCGGCCATCAACCCATGCCCAATTTCATTAGGATGACAACGGTCAGGAAACAAAAAAGCCAGCATGGGGTCATCTTCCATAAATTCCCCGTAAGCCTCAAAATAAGTGACAAACAAGTCGGGGAACCGATCGTGAACAGTCGATAAATACGGCTTCAATGCTGAAGGGAAATTAACATGAGGAATTTTTTTATTCTTTGCGATTTTCTCTGCGCTATCCTGATAGGTCTCCGGATTGCATACATTAACAAACAACGGCCTGGCGCCCTGTAGCTTGACACCCTCGATTAATGATTCAAGGTTTTCACGGTATTGCTCTAGTGGAACACGAGTACCTCCCTTATCTTTGGGAGTAAAGCCTGGCAAACCCCAAGTTGTCATCCACCGATAAAGCAAAAGTTGTTTCAATTTCCAAATAATCTTTCCTGCCAGAGAATTTCGCAGTTCAAATTGACGTTGATCCGTTCTGAGTGATGGATAAGAATCATTCCAACCATAGGAAAGGATGACCCAGTCACCCTTTTTAACACCTTCAATTTCCTGCCAGAGTAATTTCCCCTGAAACGAAGAAAAACCAGGAAGGGAAAAGTTGCTTAAGTTAAAGTCGGAAACGGTGTTTAATTTTTCATTTAATAAATAAGCATAGGATTTTTCATAATTCACTCCCCAGCCAAAACTACTGGAGTCTCCCAATACATATAATGTTTTTCCATTAACCTCAGTTATGCCCTTGCTTTGGGAAGATGCACGAAAACCTTCTGAGTCAGCGATAATTGTCCATGGGGGAAGCTTATCCACCACAAAAGCGGAGGAGTAATTCTGTACCGTGGTAGTAACGCCGGACTTTAGAAGGTAGCCATAGCGGAAATCTGGTTTATAGGCATAAATATCCTCATTCACAAAACCCTGACCATCCACAAACTGCTGATATTTTTTTAACACCACAGGATCCATCTCTTCCACCCAGGATGGGATGGTAAAAGATTTAAAGTGCAATTCAGGTTCAAATCCTGCAAACCTGAGCAGGGCTTCTATAATCCCAAAAAAGAAAAAAACCACCGCAATAGAAAAGCAGAGCGATTGTATAGTTTTAGAATTTTTTACAGGTGCCACAACCTGTCCCTAAAATTTGGAAGGAGAAAAGCGTTTTAACAAAAGTGAATTTCCAACGACCGAAACAGAACTTAATGACATGGCTACAGCGGCAAATATAGGTTTTAATAGGACTCCATAAAAAGGATATAAAACCCCCGCCGCAATAGGAATTCCCATTACGTTATAAAAAAATGCCCAGAAAAGATTTTGCCGGATTTTGGTCAAAGTTTTTCGACTCAATTCGATAGCCTCAGGCACAATACGAAGATCTGAAGTAACCAAAGTGATATCAGATGCCTCCATAGCGACATCTGTACCGCTTCCCAAAGCCATGCCTACTGTCGATTCAGCCAGTGCCGGGGCATCATTAATCCCATCCCCCACCATCGCGACTTTACTACCGCCATCAATCTGTTTTCTAATTTCATCCCTCTTACCTGATGGCAGAACATCTGCGATCACATCATCTATACCAAGTTGCTGAGCAACTGCCAGAGCGGTTTTCTGGTTATCGCCAGTAACCATCATCACTTTCATACCCATTCTTTTGAGACGGAGCACACATTCCTTCGCATAAGGCTTTAGTTTATCAGAAGTAGTGATGAGACCTGCGACCACGCCATCAACACTCAATATCATGGGTGTTTTTCCCTGGTCAGCCAGTTTTTCCAGATCATCACTTATAGGGGAAATGTCGATTCGTTGATCCCGCATTAATTTAATATTTCCCAGTAGAACATCATTATTTCTTACTTTTCCTTTTACTCCAAAACCTGGAAGCGCTTCAAACTCCGAAACAGTTTCAAACTTGAGCCCGCGTTTCTTTGTCTCCAAAACAACAGCCTGCGCCAATGGATGCTCCGATTGCTTTTCCATGGATCCTGCAATTACCAATAGACGGTCCACATCCAACACAGATGCTGGAGATAACAATACATCGGTGACTTCCGGTTTTCCAAAAGTGAGAGTTCCAGTTTTATCAAATATAATGGTATCCAGTTTCTCTGTCTGCTCTAAAGCTTCTCCACTTTTGATCAGTATGCCCATCTCCGCCCCTTTACCGGTTCCAACCATAATCGCCGTGGGTGTAGCAAGCCCTAATGCACATGGGCAAGCGATAATCATGACTGAAATAAAAATCATCAAAGCAAAAAGGAAAGGTGTCGCAGGCAAAGTAACAATAGAGCTTCCCACTCCCCACCAGAATGCCATGGCCAGAAGAGCCAGAACAATCACCGTTGGAACAAAAACTCCAGCAATCTTATCTGCAAGCCTTTGAACAGGCGCCTTCGATCCCTGCGCCTGTTCTACAAGTTGGATGATTTGCGCTAATACAGTATCTTTACCCATTCGAGTCACGCGAAATTTAAAGAACCCGGTTTTATTGAGACTCGCGCCAATAACTTCATCACCAGAATTTTTTTCTACAGGAACACTTTCTCCAGTCAACATCGACTCATCAATGGAAGACTGTCCTTCAATCAAAACACCATCAACAGGAATTTTTTCTCCGGGACGAACCAGAACCACATCTCCTGCAATGAGATCTTCCACACTGATTTCAATCTCCCTGCCCTCTCTTTCAACATGGGCCGTTTCCGGCTGAAGTCCCATTAATTTTTTGATTGCAGATGAAGCGCTATGTTTTGCCCGAGCCTCCATCCATCGTCCAAGCAATACAAGCGTAATGATCATGACCGATGTGTCGAAATAAACCTCAAGCCCTGAAAACTTTACCGAGTCTGGGAAAATAGCAACCCACGCGCTGTAGAAATAAGCCGCTGAAGTTCCCACAGCAATGAGGGTATTCATATCCGCATAACCGTGACGAAATCCGTTTAAAGCACCTCGATAAAATTGTCCCCCTCCATAAAACTGCACTGGAGTAGCCAGAACCAATAATATGATATTTAAAGTTTGCAGATTAAAACTGAAAAATGTTTCACCCTGCATCGAAAGAAACATAACAAGCACACTGGTCAATCCACTAAAAACCAGCTTTAACTTTAAATCAGCCAGTTGTTTATGGTAACGCTCTTCATCACCTTCAACCGGATTCCCCTCAGACTTTTTCTGTAATAAGCGATAGCCGGTTTCTTCAAGAGCCAACCGCAGGGATTCAAAATCGACCAGGGCTGGGATGTAATCTATCAGCACCTGTTCTGAGGCCAGGTTCACATCAACAGAATGGACTCCTTGTATAGAGGATAGTTTTTTCTCAACACGGGAAACGCAGGAGGCGCATGTCATACCTTCAACCGGATAAGTCTTACTCTGACGAGGAACTTCAAAACCCAGTTTTTCGATTGCAGTGGGAAACTGGTCAGCCGATATTTTTTGCGGATCAAAGTCGATGGATGCCACTTCAGCGGCAAAGTTTACATGGGCCGAAACCACCCCTTCCATCTCACCGACCTTTTTTTCTATCCGAGCAGAACAACTGGCACAACTCATGCCTTTAACTGGAAGGGTCAAGTGTCCTTGATTTGTTGATTTAAGATCTGACATGATGAGCTCAGTTTAAAAGATAAGAACCTTTACTACCTTATAAGGATACACATTTTCAGGCAATGATTCTAATAACTATCATTGCATTGACAGGAGGATTGCCTGAGGAAGTGAGGGGTTTAAATTAAGAGGTGTATCATTATTTACTGAACAGGGTTTTCAGAGTAACAACTCCATAACCTATAAGCAGGAGAGCGATCAGGCCGCTGGAAAATGAGTTCTGGCTCATGGCGGTGGTGAAAACAAATACACCCACGGCGCTTAAAATCAAGCCAAGGACAAAATAACCGAATGAGCGGTAGATGGGCGGTTTGCTTTCCAGAGAATTGCGCTTTTGCTTGAGCTGCCACCGCCAGCGAAGGACATAATAAGTCTGTCGAATCCAGTTAAACAGTCCGCCATCTTCAACGAGACTGGTACGGCAATACATACATTGAGTATCAGTATTCCTATTGGGGAACCCACAGTTCAGGCACAGTTTGCTGTCCTGATTCTGGTTTAAAGTAACGGGCTCTTTTTTTGGCTTATCCATTAAAGCTCCTGATGGTGGACTACTTAAAATTTTCTGCTTTCTATCTCTACGGCTAACAGGTAACAACAGGCAAGAAAAAAATAAAGAAATGCCCTAAAAAATTACTCCATACAGGTGTATTTGGATTTTATTACTTATAGATAATACTGTCAATCTTCAAAGATTTTTAGTGAATATCGCAGACTATCGATAATCATTATTCATGATTGAACAAAGACTCCCAATTGCATATAATCCAACTCCTACTTTTTATTAATGGCAATTCCATTGAAATGAAACTGATTATCAGCTTGTTTTTATCGTTTTTCATGGTTTCATCCAGTTTTGCAGATTCTTCTGTTGAGGATATGGTATTAATCCCTGCGGGAAAATCGCAAATGGGGAGCAGGAAATCCCTTTTGGAACTCAAACCCCATGATTTATTCAATACCGATCGGCACACCCTGGGGCCGGAAAACCCGGCCCATGAAGTCTATCTCGATGCCTTCTACATAGATATATATGAAGTGACCAATGCTAAGTACAGAAAATTTGTGGACGATACCGGCGCCCGGAAACCAATGGGTTGGAGCAGGGACAAGTTCAAGAATGACCAACAACCTGTAGTCGGAGTTTCCTGGAAAGAAGCCGTTGCCTATTGCAAGTGGAGCGGGAAAAGACTCCCCACAGAAGCAGAATGGGAAAAAGCCGGCAGAGGCAAACGTCCTATCAAATACCCCTGGGGAGATTCACCCCCTGACTCAGAAAAGC
>WAHY01000007.1:41480-52415 GCA_009873635.1 Nitrospinota bacterium | reverse complement strand
AGAAGCCGTTGCCTATTGCAAGTGGAGCGGGAAAAGACTCCCCACAGAAGCAGAATGGGAAAAAGCCGGCAGAGGCAAACGTCCTATCAAATACCCCTGGGGAGATTCACCCCCTGACTCAGAAAAGCTGAATTACAATGAAGAAAAAATGCATACAACTCCTGTCGGCTCTTATGAAAATGGAAAGTCTGATTATGGTGTCTACGATCTTTCTGGAAACGCGGCCGAATGGGTTCATGACTGGCATTTTCCAGAGTACTATCTGTTTTCACCTAAAGAAAACCCACCTGGTCCTGAAAAGGGGCAATACAAAGTCATTCGCGGGGGAAACTGGAGAAATACAGCCGAGTATGTTGACCTGACTTACCGCAATGCAACCACACCACGCATAAGGAATACGGGAGTTGGATTCCGTTGCGCTAAAAGCGCAAAGGAGTAACAGTTATTCAGATTGTTTGAGACTGGCAAGGATTTTGTCTAGCAGGAGATCTGCAATTTCAGTTTTTGACTGCAGAGGCAAACTTTCTATATTTTCTTCACGATCTATGATCGTAACCTGGTTTGAGTCAGACTGAAAACCTATCCCCGGCGCACTGATATCGTTGGCAACAATGAGGTCAAGGTTTTTTTTCTTGAGTTTTTCCTGAGCGCACTCCACCAGGTTTTGACTTTCTGCCGCGAAGCCCACCACCAATTTACTCAAGTTCCTTTTGGCAACTTCCATCAAAATATCTTTGGTAGGTACAAGCTTGAGAACCAGTCCCTCTGCGCCCTGCTTTTTTATCTTTTCCTTTTCCAGCCTTTCAGGAGCAAAATCACCCACTGCGGCAGACATGACCAAAACATCGCAATCCTCAAGATGCTCCTGAACCAGGTTGTTCATTTCATCCGCCCTTTTGCAGGGTTTAAAATCCACTCCATGAGGCGGATTCAAATAAGTCGGCCCGCTGATGAGAGTCACCTCCGCGCCTCTTTCCCTGGCTTTTTCAGCAATCGCGTAACCCATCTTTCCTGAAGAGGGGTTGGTCAGAAATCTTACCGGGTCAATAGCTTCATGGGTGGGACCGGCAGTAATCAGAAACCGAATTCCGTCCAGATCATCACGTTGGTTAAAATAATTTTTGACCTTTTCAACAATAAGAGGAAGGTCAGCCAATCGACCAGGCCCTACCACTCCACAAGCAAGCTCACCTGATTCAGGGTCAATAAACTGCACACCTCTTGATTTGAGGATAGCGATATTGTCTTTTACTGCGGGGTGGCTCCACATCCCTTCATTCATGGCAGGAGCAACCACCACAGAACCTTTAAACGCGAGGTATAAACTCGACAAAGCATCATCAGCGAGACCCTGCGCCATTTTCCCGAGTATCGAAGCCGTAGCCGGTGCAATGAGAAGCAGGTCTGCTTTCTCGGCAACACGAATATGCTCCATTTCGGCTGAGTTTTGCGAATCAAATTGCGTGTGGTAAACAGGATTTCCCGAAAGCGCCTCGAATGTGAGAGGGGCCACAAACTTACCAGCATTGGCGCTCATCACAACACGCACCTCCGCCTGTGCCTTCACCAATAGGCGGACTAATTCCACAGATTTATAAGCGGCTATGCTGGCCGAAACACCCAATACAATCTTATTTTTTTTCATGCTTTGATTATAAGAATTAAATCCCTTTCAATCAATGTTTTTAGGGCATTGCCGAGATTGACTTTTTAACTGCCATTCCATAGAGTATTGAAAATATTTTCTGACTCTATCAAACATCCGTCCTGGCCTTATAATGCCTGAATTGAGAAAAGATCCGATTGTAAACCGTTGGGTCATTATTTCCAGTGAGCGTGGCAAACGTCCGCAAGATTTTTCCATTCCTAAGAAAAAAAACAAGCGGGCCTCCTGCCCTTTTTGTGATGGAAATGAAGAGTTTACTCCTCCTGAAATTCTTGCATTCCGGAATAACTCACCCAATTCCCCGGGCTGGTCATTAAGAGTGGTCCCCAATAAATATCCAGCCCTGATTAATGATGACCATGTTAAACCAACGGCTGAAGGCCTCTACAATAAAATGAACGGAATTGGGGCACATGAAGTAGTGATTGAAAGCCCAGACCACAATACAGAGTTGGAACTATTGCCACCAACTCAAATCACCCGCAGTCTGGAAGCGTTCCGTGAGAGGGTTTTGGCATTAAAACAAAACGAACTGTACCGATACATCCTGATATTTAAAAATCAGGGCCAGCCTGCAGGGGCGAGTCTTGAACATACCCATACACAGTTGATCGCCCTTCCAATTGTACCTGAAGTTGTAAACGAAGAAATTATGGGTTGCAAAGAACATTATAAAAAAAATGGACGTTGCATTTATTGCGATATTATTTCTCAAGAGTTGGAAGATGGAAGAAGAGTCGTATGCAAGAACAAGCACTTCATCACTCTTGTTCCATATGCTCCCAGGTTTCCGTTTGAGATGTGGTTGTTACCCAGGTTCCATGCGGCAAGGTTTGAAGAATGCAGTCAACTTGATGAACTTGCTTCCATCCTGAAAGAAAGCCTCCTGAAAATGCGCACTGCCCTAGATATGCCTCCTTATAATTTTGTTTTCCACATAGCACCCGTTGGCAACGAACACTTAAGTTATTACCACTGGCATATCGAGATCATGCCAAAATTAACCAAAATTGCTGGTTTCGAACAGGGAACAGGGTTCCATATCAACCCAACGATACCTGAAGAAGCCGCCCGAATACTCCGGGAAACACAAACCAGTAATAGATGACAGTAGTTGATGGAAAATAAAAAACCCACCCAGGGGAGCTGAGTAGGTTTTGAAGAGGCAATCACCCCCTGAAGGGCCATCAAAGTGATTCTCCCCCCTGCCCCATATTTATTCCATCTTTTTTTCTATTCCTTTTATGATAGAGCGTCCTTTTGGTGCATGGTTTCTGAGATGTTCACGCACAAGCATCACCGCATGATTGTCATCCATTGCGGTTATGAAAATGTTAAAATCCTCTTCGGATTCATCCTTTTCACATATTAAAACACCTTTTACTTTAAAACTATATTGCTTAGGTGGCATAGTATCCTCAATTTTGGTTAAAAAAACAGAATAATATGATATCAACAATATTTAAAGAAGCCGTCAAAATACTTCGGGTAATCAGGGAACAAGTATGACACTAAAAATCCTGTTGGTCTCTGCTGAAGTATACCCTTTTGCCAAAACAGGCGGCCTGGCTGATGTGAGTGGCGCTTTGCCACCTGCCCTTAAAAAACTAGGACACGATATTCGAGTCATAATGCCTCAATACCCCTGCACTGAAAATGCGGGACGAAAATTACAACCTCTTAAGGTCGATCTCAAAATCCCCGGGCACGGCCAGAAAGGTACTTTATTCAAATCTGAACTGACAGGCAAAGTCCCTATTTATCTGGTTCAACATAACGGCTACTTTAACCGAAAGCACTTATATGGTGAACCCGGATCGGATTACCCTGACAGCGTGGAACGGTTTTCTTTTTTTTCACGGGCTGTTCTTGAGGCAACCAAGCTTCTCGACTTTAAACCCGATATCATCCATTGTAATGACTGGCATACTGGACTCATACCGGTATATCTTAAGTCACTTTACAATAAAGACCCATGGTTTACTCAAACCAAAACACTATTTTCAATACATAACCTGGGTTATCAGGGTAACTTTCCCCACTCTCGCTTGAAAGCAACAGGGCTGGATGATTCTTTTTATCATCCAGAGGGAATTGAGTTTTATGGACAGATCAGTTTTTTAAAAGGCGGGCTGATGTTTGCCGATACTCTAACCACAGTGAGTCCTGCCTACAGTGAGGAAATCCAATCTTCGGAAATGGGTTGTGGTATGGAAGGGGTCTTGCAGAAACGCTCCGATAGGTTATATGGAATTTTGAACGGTATTGATGAAACGATCTGGAATCCTGAAACAGATCCTTTAATACCCTTCAATTATGGGCCTAAAACCCTGTCCCTAAAAAAACAATGTCGCGAGTCCCTGATAAAAAAGTTTTCACTCAAGCTTGATAAAAAGACCCCCATTCTCTGCATGATCACCCGACTTTCAGAGCAAAAGGGAATCGATTTGATCGTCGAAGCCAAAAACGAACTTGATAAAAAAGATATATCCCTGTTGATACTGGGAACAGGCTCATCCAAATATGAATCCTTTTTTAAAAACTGGCACCGCGAAAAGCCTGACCGTATTGCGACAGCATTGAAGTTTGACGAATCTCTTGGTCATCTTATTTTAGCAGGTAGTGATATGCTTCTAATGCCATCTCTTTATGAACCTTGCGGGCTGACTCAAATGTATGCCTTGAAATACGGAACAGTCCCTATTGTTAGATCAATAGGAGGTTTAAAAAACTCTGTGCAGACTTTCAACATGAAAACGGGAAAGGGAACCGGGTTCAAATTCAGAAATCCACAAGCTAGATTTTTCCTGAAATCTCTGCAAAAAGCATTATCCTGTTTTAACCAGTCGAAAACCTGGAACCAGCTTATGTTAAACGGAATGACAAAAGACAATAGTTGGAAGTCTGCCGCAAAGAAATATTCACGTCTTTATCATAAATCCCTTCGTTCCTGACATACGGAGTCTCATTCAATGACAGAAAGTAATCTTGGTCTGGAAATTCTTCAGGAAGTTACCCGGATAGCTAACTCCACTCTCGATCTGGATGAAACCCTGGAGAAAATCATTCTGGTCATTAAAAATAAAATGCATATGGATGCGTGTGCCATTTACCTGATCAATGAATCAGATGGACTTCTTCATTTAAAAGCATCCATGGACCTTCCCAAAAAAGCCAAGCACATTAACCTTGAAATGGGACAGGGTGTAACAGGCTGGGTTGCACAGCATGGGACTTCTCTAGCCTTAAGCGAAGCCATGCAAGATCCGCGGTTTGTCTATTTCCCGGAAATCGAAGAAGAAAAATTCAGTTCAATGCTTTCAGTACCAATTCTTGCTGATTGCCCTCCTCTGGGTGTCATCAATGTTCACAGCATTGAAACCAGAACGTTCAGTCTGGAAGAAACTTCTGTTCTGGAAACAATTGCAGGCCAAGTCACAGGGTGTTTAAAAAATGCCATGCAATTCCACCAGAACCAGATGACTTTAAAAGAAACCCGGATACTTTACGAAATCAGCCTGGCGGTTCAATCCACCCTGAAGCTGGAGCACGGGTTGTGGATCATACTAAGCGCAATCACCATGGGAGAAGCAGGTGGGTTCAACCGTGCCATGTTATTCACTCTTGATGAAAAAAATAATCTGCTTCAAGGAATTATGGGATTGGGCCCTGATTCTCACGAAGATGCTGTAAGAATTTGGACCGAACTGGATAAAAAAAAGGGCGATTTATTACAATGGGCTATCCGGGAAGCCCAGCATGACTTGCATAGAGATTCCAATTTCCACAATTTTGTTTGCGGATTACGTTATGCAATAGCTCCGAACGATAATATTCTTTCTGAAACAGTGTTGCAGAAAAAACCGTTTAATATTACTAAAGCCAAAGAACACCCATTAGTCAGCCAGGAGTTCTATGATGCATTAGGAGTAGACTCATTCGCAACGGTTCCACTAATCGCGCATGAAGAAGTTCTTGGGGTCATTTTAGTAGATAACCGCTATGACCAGAAACCCATAACTGAAGAAAACCTCCGCTTCCTTACACGTTTTACGGTTTATGCCAGTTGGGTGATCGAAAACTCAAGGCTTTTCTCCAAACTTTTAGACACCAACCGTGAACTCCTGTCAATGAAAGAACAACTGGTCCAGGCAGAAAGGCTGTCTGCACTCGGAGAAATGGCCGCAGAAGTGGCCCATGAAATTAAAAATCCCCTGGTTTCTATTGGAGGTTTCGCCAGAAGACTAAAAGATAAAATGACGGACCTTAGTCAAAAGTGGGAGGATAATAAGGATTTAAAATCAGCTTCCAAATATTCTGAAATAATTTCCAGCGAAACAGACCGTCTCGAAAGATTACTTAAAAACACTTTAATCTATTCCAAGTCCGGGGCGCTTGAAACAGAAAAAAGCCAGCTTAACAAGTTGGTAGAAGAAGCCCTATATCTGTTCAAAGCGGGTCTCTATGAAAAAAACATCAATCTGGTAACTCATCTAGAGTCAAATCTTCCCCTATTGGATCTTGACCAACAGAAAATCAAACAAGTTCTCATAAACCTGTTCTACAATGCTTTGGAGTCCCTATCTCTAGGTGGTCTTTTGAAAGTTGAAACTTTCCTGGAGGAATATGCCCAGAAGCAGAAAATGATTACAGTACGGGTTGAAGATACGGGCGGCGGCATTCCCCAGGAAGTATTTGAGAACATTTTCAATCCTTTTTTCACCACTAAGCATTCTGGCACTGGCCTGGGACTTTCCATCTGCCGGAAAATCATAGAGAATCATGGGGGGACTATCAGGGTGGAAAACCAATTAGGTAAAGGGGTTACCGTCTACCTCCATTTACCGTTGCAAAACCCTCCCGATTATTATAAAAACTAATGTTCCCTGTCGTGGTGAGCCTATTTTTTTCGGAACTCATAAAACCTATCATGAAAACTATCCTGGTTGTTGACGACGAACAAAACATCCGATTCCTGTACAAAGAAGAACTTGAAGATGACGGTTATCATGTTTCGGTAGCCGCCACCGGCGAGGAGGCTTTGAAAATGCTGGATGAACAGCTTCCCGACCTCATTGTTCTGGACATAAAAATGCCCGGAATGGATGGAATTGAAGTTATGCGAAAAATTAAAGATGAAAAGGGTGATATCCCAATCATCCTTTGTTCGGCATACGGTCAATATAAGCAGGACTTTAGAGTATGGGCATCCGATGCTTATGTCGTCAAATCGGCAGACTTGAGAGAACTGAAACTCACCATTAGGGAGATTTTCAATCAGCTAACAGCGGGTTGATCAGAATAAAATGACCCATCAAGCTATCGAGCCTAGATTCATTGCTGTTGAAGGTGCCATAGGCGCGGGCAAAACATCCCTGGTCAGTCTACTTGAAAAGCAATATGGCGCCCGAGTGATTCTGGAAGAAAACGATTCCAATCCCTTTATCTCTAAATTTTATGAGGATCAGGAGACCTACTCTTTTCAGACCCAGATTTTTTTTTTACTGAGCCGGTACAACCAGTATATGGAACTGGCACAAAGAGACCTGTTCAACTCAGTGGTTGTTATCGACTATTTGTTTCAAAGGGATAAAATCTTCGCCCAGCTGAACCTGGAAGATCACGAATACCGCTTATATGAGCAGATCTTCAATCTCATAGGACCCAAAGCCCCGAAACCAGATTTAGTCATTTTTTTGCAGGCCAGTACTGATGTTTTAATGGAAAGAGTTGCCAAGCGAGGACGCGATTATGAAGCGTTTATGGATCCCGATTACCTCGATTCGGTAAACAAGGCATTCAATAATTTCTTTTTTTATTACTCTGAAACACCGCTTTTGGTCATAAATACCAATGAGATCGACTTTGTTGAAAAAAAATGTGACCTTGAAGAGTTGATAAACAAGGTTAATAACCATAGAATAGGTAGAGAATATTATAACCCGCTTGGATCCTAACGGACCGGGACGGTGCAATCTTCATAAAACAGGACAAACGTTATTACGGGACCTCTCAAAGGCCTAAAAGTAAACCTCGCGTTTTTCCTACATTTTTGCGCTTCTCCCACGGCATTGGCCGATCGTTTCTGTTTGATATCCCCCTCCGTTTGACCCAAGCCTTATCTATAAAATTGTCATGGATACAAGGCCTGTCACTGTCACAGATATATCTGGAAGAAAAAACTCAGGGGAAAAAATCACTGCCCTGACTGCCTACGACTACAGTTTTGCCAAACTTCTTGATGCAACGGATTTAGACATCATCCTTGTGGGAGATTCCCTGGGAATGATTTCACTCGGTCATGAAAACACTCTCGCGGTGACAATGCAGAATATGATTGACCATACCCGTGCCGTCAAACAGGGTGCCAAACGTGCTTTGGTAGTGAGTGACATGCCTTTCATGTCCTACCAGGTTTCAGTCGAACAAGCTGTAACCAATGCCGGCCGCCTGATACAAGAGGGAGAAGCTTCTTCCGTAAAACTCGAAGGAGGAGCCCGCATGGCAGACAGAGTGCAGGCGATTGTCAGGGCTGGAATCCCGGTCATGGGGCACATTGGCTTGACTCCTCAATCTGTCCATCAGTTTGGCGGCTATAAAGTGCAAGGGAAAAACTATCTGGATTCCCGGCAAATTAAACAGGACGCGCGCGATCTGCAAAATGCGGGAATATTCGCTCTGGTGCTTGAAGGCATACCCGGTGAACTTGCAGAAGAAATCACAGCAGAACTGAAAATACCGACTATAGGTATTGGAGCGGGTGTGAAATGTGACGGGCAAATTCTTGTGCTGCATGATCTTCTTGGGCTAAACCAGGACTTTGTCCCCAAGTTCGTTAAACAATATGCCAATTTGGCGGACCTCATGAAAAATGCTGTCGCAGAATATATAGATGATGTCAGGTCCAAAGCTTTTCCCGGGCAGGAACATACCTACCTTTCAAAACAAGGCAATCTCAAGCAGGTAAAAAATGGAAGCTGAAGCGAAAACGTTGAAGGAAGTATCTTCCGTTTCTGAAATGAAAAAAATTGCAAAATCATTTCGGGAAAGAAATCTGACCGTAGGATTAGTGCCGACCATGGGGTGCCTCCACGAAGGTCATTTGAGCCTGGTTAAACAATCCATACAAAGCTGTGATCGAACCATAGTCAGTATTTTTGTCAATCCCACTCAATTCGGGCCCAACGAAGACCTGGATACCTATCCACGCCAGTTGCAAGCCGATAGCGAGATACTGGAAGAAGTTGGTGTAGACGTTCTATTTCACCCAACCAGCGAAGAGATGTATCCTGAAAACTACAACACATATGTAGAGGTTGAAGGTATCACGGAACACTTATGCGGCAGAAGTCGCCCTGACCTTTTTAGAGGTGTGAGCACTGTTGTACTAAAACTGTTTAACATCGTACAACCTCATAATGCTTTCTTTGGGGAAAAAGACTGGCAACAGCTTGCCGTTATCGAGAGTCTAGTGAAAGATTTAAACCTTGATGTTGTAATCAAACGTGTCCCCATTGTAAGAGAATCTGATGGACTGGCAATGAGTTCCAGGAACCGCTATCTATCACCCCGGGAAAGACAAACGGCATTGTCTTTATCTCGCACTCTTAAGCAGGCAAAGGATGCAATCCGACAGGGAACCAAATCGGTAAAAGCAATCGAAAGTTTAATTCACCAATCCCTGATCAAAGAGAAAGAGTTAGTAATTGACTATATATCCATTTGTGATCCCGTAAACTTTGTAAAAAAGGAAAAAATCTGTGACACAACATTGATCGCCCTGGCAGTGAAGATCGGTTCGTCACGTCTTATTGATAATTGCATTATCGAGGAATACTGATGCAGAGAATTATGCTTAAATCCAAGCTTCACCGTGCCAAAGTAACGGCAACGGAAATTGATTATGAAGGCAGCATCGCCATTGACGAAGACTTGCTGGATAGAGTCGGAATTTCACCTCTGGAGCAAGTACACATTTACAACATTAACACGGGCGGCCGTTTCGTCACCTACGTCATATCCGCTGAACGCGGATCTGGAACTTTTTCCATTAACGGTGCGGCAGCCCGTCTGGCACAGATAAATGATCGCATCATCGTTGTTGCTTATGGTATGATAGATACAGATCAGGAAAAGAATAATGCCCAAATCGTTCTCCTTGACGAGAACAATAAAATCGTTGAAAACTAACTGGTGTTAAGAAATCCTTTATGGACTTCAACCATTCTTACTTATAAGACGAGGTTACCTTGACCGATTTATTTATATATGCCGCCGCCGGTTTCATGGTCTGGATGTGTCTGGACTGTATCCAACGCCGTGAACATTTTGTCTGGATCATCATAATGATCATACTTTTTCCTGTTGGGGCATTTGCTTATTTCTTTGTCGTGAAAAACCGTGCCGGAGGCAAAGCAGGTTTCCCTTCACCTGCCACACCAGTTCGCAAAGAAGTGGAAACAGAGGAAACCCTGCAGCTTAAAGAATTAATAGGAAAACACCATAAAGCCTATCACTATGAAAAGCTGGGGCAGGCCTATGTCGAACAAAGAAAGTTCGACCAGGCTATTCCACAATTTGAAGAAGCCATTCAACGTGATCCGGATATGCTGGAAGCCCGCTATGGTCTTGCTAAATGCCTGCATGGATTAGGCAGATATGAAGAAGCCGCCATAGCCCTGGAAAAACTTACCGCCATTGATAAGAAATATGATTATGGCAATGCCATCTTTGGGCTGGCAGAAAGTTACCGCCTGGCCGGCAACGAAGAAAAAGCTCTGGAAACTTATGGTGAAGTTATAAACTCCTTTCATTTCTTTAAAGCCTATTATCATTATGCAAATTTGCTGGATAAAAAAGGCAAGAAACAAGAAGCCATCGACTACATGAAAAGCATTGTAGGATCCTCCAAAGATCTGCCAGATTACAAACTCGAAAAAGAGCGCTTCTGGATTGACGAGGCTTATAAGTTTTTAAGGAAAAACGGTATTGAGCTGGCTTGACTCTTAACCGGTTTTTCTGCCCGGTTCAAAAATCATGACAATTCTTTCTGAAAATTTAAAGACTCTCAGAAAAAAACTCAACTGCACCCAGATGGCCCTTTCAGAAGTTCTGGAAATAGGGTTCAGAACTTATGTCCGCTATGAAGCTGGAGAAAGAGATGCTCCGGTTTCAGTCATGATTAAACTTGCCAAACTGGGAAATGTGTCGTTGGACAGGTTATTAACGACCAAAATCAACCCCGAAGATTTAGACACTCCAGATCAGGA
>WAHY01000007.1:38450-41385 GCA_009873635.1 Nitrospinota bacterium | reverse complement strand
GCTATGAAGCTGGAGAAAGAGATGCTCCGGTTTCAGTCATGATTAAACTTGCCAAACTGGGAAATGTGTCGTTGGACAGGTTATTAACGACCAAAATCAACCCCGAAGATTTAGACACTCCAGATCAGGAAAGCCCCCAATCCATTATCAAGTCCCCGGAAGTGATCGGTGGTGGAATTGATGAGGGCCGCTTGATGCTCAAAGGTTATTTGACAGACAGCCTGGTCACCAATAACAAAGATGAACAAAAATTACTGACCCTGTTCCGGAAAGCCAACCCCTCAAGCCGGGAAAAGTTTCTGCTGGACCTGGAGTGGACGCTCAACAACACCCGCAGGTCAAGAATGAAAGACACAAAAAAAATCCCTCGCAAACTGGAAAAAGTCCAGACAGCGGTAAAGCTGAAAAAACTCGCCAAAAACATAAAGAAAATCACCGTCCGCGGCTAAATGACAGCACCCACAATCACTGGACTTCTTGATTTCCTGCCTTAGCTATTTGCTCAAAGATTTTTTCAAGTCAGTTAATAAATAATTTGTATCGATTTGTGCCTTGTCAGGTAAAATTCCGCCCCCAATATCTTTTATGGTTGCCTGCAAGAAGTTTATTGATTTCTTCATACTGTCTGCAAGCATCAAAGAAAATATATGAGAAAAAATAATAATTATTAAGGTTCCAAAGGTTATTACATATTCAGCAAGTTTAATTTCCCTTTCTCTATCAACTCCTGATTAAAATGATCAAAAATCAACCTCTGTTCTAGTCATGACCCAAAATTAATAGCTTCAAAACGGATATTACTGCAAGAGAAAGCAAAATCAAATCAAGAATATATCCCCTGACCTGCCGGCAAAAACTATCGATACACCGACTATTTTTAAAGACTATTTTCTGAGGAATTTTTTCAGGATGTCGTCCATATCAAATAGCAGGGATATGGGTCTTCCGTGTGGACAGGTATAGGGCATGGAGGTTTGTTCCAAATCAGAAATCAATTTCCTGATCTGGTCGAGGTTGAGAGTATGATTGACTTTGATGGCGTTTCTGCATGACATCATGATCAGCACATCTTCATATTTTTCATTGAGCACATCATCAAACGCTTCTCGTGGCAATGCTTCTATCGTTTCCCGGACCAGTTTTTCATTGTCACCGTTTTTAAGAATCGCCGGAACGGATCTAAGGAGAAACTCATTCTTGCCAAACGGTTCGAGTTCCAGCCCCAAATCAAGCAGTCGATCGAGGTGCGGCATGAGCGTTTCGGTCTCTTCTGGAGAAAGTTCCAGGGGAACAGGAAACAACAGTTTCTGGACTTCCACTTTTCGGTATTTGGCCGCTTCGCGAAACCGTTCATAGAGAATTCTTTCATGGGCTACGTGCTGGTCCACAATCAGTATGCCCTGCTTTCCCTGCATGATTATAAATGACCTGTCCAACTGCCCCAACGGCTCAAACTCTGAATAGATAAGATTAGCAACTGGTGTTGGGGCTTTGTCAAAACAATTCACCTGAGGTGCAGACACTGAGTCTTCCGGCTTCAGCATTGTCCGCAAAGCTTGCGACAGATCTCCCTCAACAGCATTAGACGGCACCCACTTTGGAGGCTGATAGTTTTGGCGTGGATTATGAGAATATTCAGGTTCCCCAAGGGGGATGTCACCGTCATCACGTCTGGTCAAATCGATCTGCTGATTTTTTTCCAGTGCGTCTCGGACGCTATTGGCAACAAACTGGTGTACATCCTGCTGAAACGCAAAACGGACTTCTGCCTTCGAGGGATGGACATTTACGTCCAGCAATTTGGGGTCCATCGTCAGGTAGAGAAACAAAGCCGGATGTTGTCCCTTGGGCAACAGGTGGGAGTATCCCTGCTGGGTCGCGTGCAGAATAACTTTGTCACGCACAAATCGCCCATTGATAAAACAATATTGGGCATTGCGGTTGGAACGGGTATAAACCGGATTCGACACATAACCTGTTAAATGGTAATCGCCTGATTGAGCTTCTACCGCAAGTAGCGACTTGGCAAGATCCGGCCCAAACAACTCGGCAATTCGATAATGTAATTGATCCGTGGACAAAGTGTTAATCACCTCACGCTCATTATGAGTCAACAAAAACTGAATGTGAGGATTCGCAAGCGCCTGTTGAGTGACCACCTGAGTGATGTGCGAAAATTCGGTGGAATCTCCTTTCAGGAATTTACTTCGCGCGGGAGTTACATAAAACAATTGTGCCACTTCCAACGTGGTTCCCTGTGGACAGGCAAAGTCTTTTTCTTCCAGAATCTGTCCACCTTCCACAACTATTAACTTACCACCTTCATTCTCACTTCTGGCACTGGTACAGCGTACTTTGGCAACGGACGCAATGCTAGGCAAAGCCTCGCCACGAAACCCTAATGACTGGATGGACTCAAGGTCTTCAAACCGGGAGATTTTACTGGTCGCATGTCTTGAGAAAGCTAACCGGCACTCTTCAGGAGACATACCCATTCCATTATCCATAATACGGATTTTCTTTTTCCCACCTCCCTCAATATCGAGACGAATCAGGGTTGCACCGGCGTCAATAGAGTTTTCAACAAGCTCCTTGACTACTGAGGCCGGTCGCTCCACCACCTCCCCGGCAGCAATCTGGTTAGCCAGTTCATCAGAAAGGACACGAATCTTCGGTATCATTTTTTGAGAGGGAACAGACATGGAAATCCTTCAGTTGCCTTAATAATGGGCTCAGCTCAAAATGATGGGTCAGGTCGCTTTAAATATCCCGCACAACCATTTATCTCAGGCAAATTCAACACGGCAGACCTGAACATTTTTTAAAGCAATTCAGAAACGAATGCAAGTCAATTGGTGATATGATGAGTAAGAAGAAATACGGAGACGCACTGTTGGACAATCATATCTTCGAAAAAAATATCCAGTTATTGAAA
>WAHY01000007.1:35289-38352 GCA_009873635.1 Nitrospinota bacterium | reverse complement strand
AGACCTGAACATTTTTTAAAGCAATTCAGAAACGAATGCAAGTCAATTGGTGATATGATGAGTAAGAAGAAATACGGAGACGCACTGTTGGACAATCATATCTTCGAAAAAAATATCCAGTTATTGAAGTTCTGCTCTTCCCAATCGGGAAGCCTTCCCGAAACCCTGTCTGATAAAATTTCAGTCATTTCAACATCTTCTGGTCAACCTACCCTTAAATGCGAAAGCATTCTTTTACATAGTAGTTATGACCCGGAAAAGGAGGCCTTTAAATTTTCCGAAAACCTGAAACCCGGATCCCGCGTTTGCCTGTATGGCTTTGGGATGGGATATCACCTGAATTCCATTCTGGATAAAATAGGCCCAGATGGCTATCTATTAGTTATTGAGCTTAATCTCGATATTCTTAAAGCGGCCCTGCAATGCAGAGATCAAACAGAATTATTTAAAGACAAACGATTTCATTTAATATACGGGTCTGATGAGAAAAAAGTTTCATTGGATATTTCCCATGAAATGGGTCGTATCACTGAGAACCATTCGGACTTACTGGAGGTTTTGTTTCACACACCTTCTTTTAAATGCATACCGGATAACTTTCCTTCCCTAACCAATGCATTGGAAGTCTTATTGCTTGAGCGAAGGTTTCCCGCTGTGTTCGGAAACCTCGAAGATAAAAATTATTCATTAAATCAAAAAGTAATATCAGATTCTCCCGGAATTAATGTTTTAAAAAATGCACACAAAAGCAGACCGGGCATTTTGGTTAGTGCCGGACCATCTCTTGACCTTGTGATCCCTCACCTCCACCGCATCAAAGAAGATTTTATAATTACCTGTGTTGATACCGCATATCCAATTCTTGCAAAAAGTAATATTCAACCTGTCTACGCTTTTTCCCTGGACCCCCAACTGGACAGCACAGCACATTTTATTGATCATCCCACAGGAAAGACCAAGTTGGTATTCACACCAACTTCCAACCATAATGTGATGAAATTTTTTAACGGCAAACAATACATTGTTTATAAAGAGGGGCACAGACTTACTCAAAGTAACGTATCAGCCATGGAAGAAAAGGGAACAACGCAGGCAGGAGGCTCAGTAGCTTGTCTCGGACTTGATATGTTAATACATTTTGGCTGTGATCCGATTTTTCTGGTCGGTCAGGATTGTGCCTTTTCCGGAAAGCGTTTTTACTCCAGCCACTCCGAATTCAACCTTAAACTTCAAAGCAAAATCTCAAGAATTATTCCACTCAAAAAACTGCATCAGGAAAAAGCACAGGAGAAAAAGCTGCTGCATGTAAAATGCAACCAGAGTAATTCTCTGATTACAGATCAGGTCATGTATAGTTATTTGCGTACTTTGGAGCACATCGTCAAAGCAAACCCCCAAACACGTGTCTTTAACATTCATTCACATGGCACTGAAATTGAACAAGTCCCCTCCCTGGGGTCGATGAACGAATTAAAAGCCTTTTCTTCCAGGCTGTGATAATCATGACAAAATATCTACCTCACCTGGGAATCACCGCATTCATCATTTTTCTCGCTACAGATTATTTTGTCCCAATTCAAAGCAAGGTAAAAACCTCAACCGATGTAGCAAAAAAAATGGACGAGGGCAGTCACGAAGAGGGCAGCCATCAAGAAGGAAGCAAAGGGGAAAACCTTTCCCAGGAAGAAAAACTACGACGCATGGCTATTTTTCATTACAACGAAGGAAACAAATTTTCAAAGGAAGGAAATTATAAAGAAGCTGTCATCCGTTATGAAAAGGCCCTTCACCATAACAAGATATTTAAGGAAGCTTTCATAAACCTAAGCACTGCATATATGAAAATCCAGCTGTTCGATAAAGCAATCGAAACGATTCAGGCTGGACAAAACCAATTCCCCAAGGAACCCTTGTTCGACTATAACCTGGCTTGTTATTATTCTTTAAGAAAAGAAGTGGGACAGAGCCTTTCTGCTCTCAAAAAAGCTGTGGGAAAAGGTTTCAAACAGTTCCATCAAATAGAAAACGACTCTGACCTCGGCAATCTGAGGCAATCAAACGAGTATAAGAAATGGAAGAAACAGGAGCTGACAACAACCTGAAAAATTAAGAATCAATCAGACAGATTTGACCAGAAGGGTTGATCTTAAGTCCTACCTGACCACTCAACAAAGAAAACATTGGGGCACCAATCAATTCTTTGCGCCATCCCTGGAACAGGAAATGTTTTTCCAAATCTTCCTTTTTCTCATAGTGGGTAACAAAACTGTGGATCTGTTTGCGGTCTGCCAGAACACTTGGTTCAATTTTCAGCTCTTCAGATCTTATCTGCACATATGCGGAGAGCAGTTCTTCCACTCCCCTTGTTGTGGCATGGCCGTTATTTTCCGGAAGCACGACGAGTTCATCCTCTGGCACTGCCATAGCCTTTTCAATCGCAGACAATAAATTTGCCCCACTTTTATTGAGCTCCTTTTGATAAAATCCACGAATCCTGGATAAAGATTTTTCATCCCTTGGAATTTTGCGGGCCATTTCCAGCAAAGTCTCGTCCCGGATGATCGACTTTGCCAGGCAATCTCTTTTGACCGCCTCCTCTTCCCTCCATGCGGCAAGTTTTTGAAGTACGGTCAGGTTCCTGGGTTTCAAACTACGCAGGTTTTTAATTTTCATAAACCTTTTTTGTGGATCCGGTAAAGCAAATGTGCCGGGGTCTTCCCAGCTCTCAACCTCTCCCTTCACCCAGTCCAACCGACCCATTTTCTTAAGTCGACCCACCAGCTTGTCATAAACTGGCATTAAATATCTGACATCATCTATAGCGTACTCAATCTGGTTGTCACTCAAAGGTCGACGACACCAATCAGTATAAGTTTCTGATTTGTGAATTTTTTTTCCCAAGGCTTTGTGGACTATTTTCGCAAAAGAAATCTGTGCTCCCCATCCCACCAAAGAAGCGGCGATCTGAGTATCAAAGACAGGGGGAATTACTTGACCGCATAAACGAACCAGGATTTCGAGGTCCTGCCTGGCAGCATGAAATACCTTTAGTTTTTTGGGGTC
>WAHY01000007.1:0-35194 GCA_009873635.1 Nitrospinota bacterium | reverse complement strand
GCAAATCCAATAATGGCGATAAATCAGAAAGCATTATTGGATCAATGGCCGCGAAATGTTTTCCCGCGCCCACTTGAATCAGCCCGACACGGTGGAAATAGGTTCTTTCCCGCACAAATTCAGTGTCTACTGCCACGACTTCAGCAGACCCAATATTTTTGCAAAATTCATTCAACTGGTCTGCAGACGTAATATACATAAATCAACTCTTATATCGAGATTCAACCCCTCATAACCCTAGATCAGAGAAAATACGGGAAATAAAAAAATAATACAGGAAAGCTCTCTTTTAAGGCATAAAAAATGGCATAGAGCATAAGCTCCATGCCATAAATCTTTTTATTAATCTTCTAAAACATTTTTAATCAACGATCTTCAAGTTGATATTCATCCTTGACAATCTTTTTGCTGTCCCAATCTGAGGATGAATTGTCCTTATCACCAAAGTCGATTAAATTCTGGTCACCGTTTTTCCAAAATCGGTTGCTTAACTTTTTAGGGGATAAAACTTTTTTCAGTTCTCCTTTGGCGTCGAAAATCCTGACTTCGTAGAACATAACGCGCCCTGCCTCCAAAAAAAAGTCATTGATGCCTTATTTTTTGGCAGCTTTTCTCCTAAATGATAAACCAAAAAATAAGATTTACCCTGCAACTAACATTCACCATAAGGCTAACCGCAAACGATGTCAAGAAAATAAAGCTAATTTTTTCAATGGCTAAATAAAATTCCCCCTAATGCCCTTCAGATTTACTCTTTAGACTTAGTGGAAATAAACACAAAATATCTTTGATAAAAATTAAATTTGATAAGAGTTTTTTGAAGGAAAAATTAAGAATACTCCGAAAAAACAAGGACAGAGAAAGCACGATTACTACCAAATAGCAGTTTTTTTGATAAAAGCCACTAAGCTATTGAAGGATTGTTAGTTCCCTGGCTTTGAGATAATTTGCCAAGCTGAAAGCAAGAAGAGCCAATATTGACAAGCCAATTAAACCAGCTCAACCCTTGTTTTCGTAATAATCTAAACCTGAGTGGTCAATCACCTTCTCACCCATGATGATTCGCAAAGTATTTCTTAGTTTCTCATCCTGGTCGAATAGCGAGTTTACCGGTTTGAGGTCCGGCCTGCACTGAGGAGATTTAAAATAAAACGAAAGCCATTCCTGGACGCCTCTCATTCCAGCCCTTTGGGCCAGATCCAGAAACAAGACCAGATCGAGAACTACAGGGGCAGCTAAAATTGAATCGCGACAGAGAAAATTAATTTTCAATTGCATTTTTTGCCCCAACCAACCCTGGATATCTATATTATCCCATCCTTCCTTGGCATCCCCTCTTGGCGGATAGTATTCAATACGAATTTTATGGTAGTAATCACCATAAAGGTCCGGATAAAGATCATCCTGCAAGATACTTTCCAGAACCGATCCTTTACTCACCTCTTTAGACCTGAATGAATCAGGGTCATCGAGCACTTCCCCGTCGCGGTTACCTAGTATGTTACTGGAAAACCATCCATCAAGCCCCAGCATCCTGGATTTGAGACCTGGAGCTACTATTGTCTTCATCAAAGTTTGGCCTGTTTTAAAATCTTTGCCTCCTATAGGCGTTTTGTTTTTGATCGATAATTCGATCAGTGCCGGAACATCTACAGTGAGGTTTGGAGAACCGTTGGCAAAGGGAACTCCCATTTTCAGAGCCGCATAAGCATAAATCATTGAAGGCGGAATCAAATCAAGATCATTTTCCAATGCCGACTCAAACGATTCCAAAGTTTGAAACGCTTCATGATCCATACAGTCCTGATAAGCTTCTGTCGAACCACACCAGCACATCACCAGTCGCTCCAAACTTTTTTCCTTTTTAAAGGTTTCAATATCCTGCATCAAAAGTTTGGCCAGCTCCATTTTATTAGGAGCACTCTTTATATTTGTTCCGGTCAGGTTTTTCACAAAAGTGGGGTCAAACACAGCAGCCCAAGGTTTGATAGCCTCAAGCTGTTCCTTTACCAGATCAAGTTCCTGCTTTTCAATCACCCCACAAGCCAGGGCCGCCTGATAGCAGTTATCGTCATAAATATCCCATCCCCCAAATTCAATATCTTCCAGGTCTGCAAGAGGGACAAAATCCTTAATCAAGGGATACCGTGGGTTATCCCTTTTACCCAAACGTATTCGCGACATTTGTGTTACCGATCCAATGGGTTTAGCATGCCCCGAATTTACCAGGAAGACTCCCGCTATAAGAGTCGAACTAACCGCTCCCATTCCTGGCAACAAAACACCCAGCTTGCCTTTTGAAGGCGCGATTTCTTTCGCCATGCCGCTATATGAATCACCAGCCTCATTCATTAAAGTCTATCTCCAAATTTGTTAAGACCGCACTCTAGTAGTTGCAAACAGGTTCAATTGGAAAGCCGTTCTAGCAAGAAGTAAGGTACAATCGTGGAAAATTTGCTAATTCTGCGTGAGAATAACATCCTACACTCTTATTGGATAGTTTTATTTTCCAATATTGGATTATTAGAAAAAACTGAATATCCTTTTAATACAAGGCCTAAAGCAAACTCTTCTAAATCAGATAATCACCATATATAATTAACCGCATATAATTAATTCAAAAAAGTTTTAACCGCCAACTGTCTCATGAACGAACACACAAACTCTTCATTAACCAAGACCCCATATCATAAGGAGTGCGCAGTTCTTCGCTTACCGTCCCCACCAGACCCCTGGAAAGCTACAGAGTGGTATGGATCTACCATAGCAGGAGTCCCCTTTCTTTTAAGAAACATTCTGACTCTTCAGCGATGCGGACTGCATGACATCATCGTATATATGGAC
The DNA here is from genome assembly GCA_009873635.1 of Nitrospinota bacterium. Taxonomy (NCBI): domain Bacteria; kingdom Pseudomonadati; phylum Nitrospinota; species Nitrospinota bacterium. The sequence goes on along the minus strand of WAHY01000007.1, from coordinate 32,350 downwards.
ACGCAAGACCTAAAATCTTTAGAGATTCTTGTTGGGCAAGATTTTCGCATTACCTCTAATGTTCATTGGGTTTCTAATCCCGAAAAATTAAAAGAAACATTAAAAAACCTGAAAAGCAGGGTTCTTCTTTTTAATGGGTCAGCACTTCATGATAAAAAAGAAGTAAATTCTGTATTAGATAAAACGGGGACGAAAAACTCAAAAAGCCCTGAAAGCTTGGACCTCAACCATGAGCAACTAGAGTCATTGGTCGACAAAATTCAAACAAATGCCAAAGCAGAACACGAGCATTTCACAGAAGACCAACAAACATTTTTATCCATACCCGGCCCTGTAAAAGACCATATTTTGGAGCATAATGATTTTAACATTTTACACGAACAACTGCTTAAAGGTTCTGGTCAAAACCATGACAGCACAATAACCAGACTTTTGTCTCGCCCGGTGTCCAGAAAACTCAGCCGATTTTTTTTAAACACGCCTATCAGCCCCAACCAAATTACGCTATTGAGTTTTGTGATGGGATTATTAGCAGCCTTTTGCTTTTTTCAAGGAACTTACCAGGCGAATGTGTACGGAGGTATATTGCTGGTCTTTTCGACCTGGGTGGATGGAGTAGATGGAGAAATAGCCAGGCTTAAATTCATGGAGTCCGAATTAGGTGGCAAGCTGGACATTCTTTGCGACAACATTGTTCACTTCTTAGTGTTTGGGGCTATTGGGTGGGGAATGAGCAAAGCAACAGGCGAACAATTGTATATATACTTAGGGATATTGGCCGCATTTGCCAGCCTTACCTCATTTTTTCTTCTGGGATCATCTATTGTCAACAAAAGTTCAAGCGATTTTAAACCATCTTCAAAATCACAGCCCTCATTAGCTGACAAACTTGCCAACCGGGATTTCATCCATTTTCTTATGCTCACAACAGTTTTCGATTTGGTACATATATTTATATCCATCGCCGCGTTTGGCGCGACAATTTTCGCCACCTATCTGATTTATATTCGCTCCATGGAGCTATATTCGGTTAAATGTCCCGAGCGCTCCTGAAATATTTTCAGGAATTATTGTTCAAATAGTTTTCTGCCTTCCTGTACCGCTCGGGATCATCAATATCTATCCAGAACAGACCATCAATCGACATAACACGAACCTTTTCATCCTTCGCCAAAACGCGGATACCCCCTGATAATGAGTCATCACCGGAGACTCGCACAGATTCCTCAAGCGCAGAAAATAAAGCTGGCGTACAAAGGAATATTCCAGTATCAAAACAGTTATACCCATCTATTCCCTTCCCAATATTCTGAATCAACCCTTTATCCTCCATAACTCGAGTCACATCATCCAAATCAACCATAGGGTTTTTTAAATTATGATCAACAGCAAGGACAACCTCATCTCCAGCCAGGGAATGATCAATCATTTTTCGGGTAATATCAGGGTCAAAAAGATGATCTCCCATTAACAGTAAAAAAGGTTCACTCAAAAACTCTTTCGCTTTGAGTACAGACAGCCCATTGGCCTTCTCCCATTCAGGATTATCTATCACAGTTATAGGAACATTAATTTTACCAGCCAATCCTTCAAGAAATGATCGGACCTGCTCACCACGATACCCCACCACTGCATAAAACCCATCCACCCCGGATTCTAAAGCTGCACGAATGACCCGTTCAACAAGAGGAACATCCAATATAGAAGTCAGTGGTTTACTGTCCGAAAGAGATTTTAACCGGCTACCCTTTCCAGCTATAATTAATAAACATTTCATGTAATCAATTACCTTAGTTCAAGCAAATTAATAATTCCCCATCATAATCAAAAATACAAAATCTTCAATCCAAGTCTTTCTGAGCAGCTTCTGCAAGATCAAAGGGTTTTTGTGAATATTCAAGACCTAAAATGAATCCCCATCCCAGCCAGACAAATTCCCGGACACGCCTCATCAATGCAGCGGCAACACCTAACGCTGTCTGCCCCGCTATTGCTTCCGTTGCAACCATAAAAGCCGCTTCCTGACTGCCCAATGTAGCAGGTATAAAAAATGTCCCCGCCCTGACCAATTCAACAAGTGTTTCCAGGATTATTGCCTCAACAATTGTAATAGGGTTACCCAAAAAATAAAAAATGACAAATATTTCCAAGGCACCTAAATACCAATTGATGAGATTAAAAAATGCTGCCAAAAGAAAACGACTTCTATCACGGGTATAAAACTGAACCAGCCTCTCATCCATATCGTGAATATGATGGATGAACTTATCCAACCATTGCCCAAACTTTTTCTGGCTAAGCCAAGTTCCCGTTAACGAAGTGATCTTGAAACGTTGGACAAGGAAGAACAAAAAAATACCTATAGCGATCGCACTTAAACCAAAGACTGCGAAATAATGGAAACTTCCCGGCAGGTTAGAATCAAGCAGAATAAGGAAAACACCCGTGGCCATAAATAAAACCATGGAGATCAAATGAGTGGATTCCGCAAGAATCAGTGATGCAGCGCCTTCCCTGTACTGAATTCCATAATAATGTTTAAGAACAAAACCTTTTATTGGCGCTCCCCCAAAAGCACTGAAAGGCAACATTTTTCCGAAAGCCGCGCCTACCATGCGTACTTTCCAGAGATCATACAACCATTTTTTAGTGCACTGTGTACTGGGTAAAGTAATCTGCCATGCAAATGTATCCACAATAAATGCAGCTTTATAAACGGCCAACACAACAAGAATGCCCCACCCAATTTTATTTAACTGAGACCAAACCAATGGAAGATCTGTATGGCTTAACACAAATCCAAGCAGACCTATACCTACCAACAAATATAAAATCTTTAATGGTTTCATGGCTGTTAAACGTGCCAGCGCCGGGCACTACGGGTGAATTGCAGGCACCAATAGGCCTGGGCACCAACAGCAGCAGGGGGAAGAAGAAACCAAAGCACTCCTCCCACACTTAAAAGCAATACGATGAAACAAAAGTCACTGCGTACTACACGTGCATTCAATACAAACCTATCCATATCCGTATCATCATCTTTTCTCATTGTTTCTTCTTCGGGCAGCTGGCTGGCATGGGGCTGGGTTTTGTTCTGATAAAGTTCTAAACCATAATTAATGGTGCCCCCCAGACCCGCCACAATACCCGTCCACAGCCACCATTCCTGCCCCATCGCAATTGTCGCCCCCCAACCCAGACAAATAAAGAAAACAGTGTGGACAGCCCAATCAACAAACGTGTCGTATCTCATACCAAAATGGCTGCACATATTTTTTAAGCGGGCAACTTCTCCGTCACAATTATCGAGCACATAACAGATAAACAAAAAAAATGCGCCTGCAAGGGTAGAGCTATAGGTCCCTGCCAATAATGCCGCCCCAGAGGCCAGGCCAAACAATAAAGACAATGTGGTAACCTGATTAGGCGTGATTGATGTTCGTATCAAAAGCCGGGTAAGGTGACAGGAGAAATGCCGTATTAATGGCAGCCAAGCCCTGGGCGCATTGAATGTTTGTTCAGACGGGTTTTTAAAAAATTCAGAATTAATAACTGCTATCCGGTTGGAATTATTTAAAAGTCAAGAATTGTTAAATCTAAGAGGCTGATCAATATCCTTCCATAGCCAAAAAATAAGTTTTACACCATGCAGGCTTGTCAAACCTTACTTTCAAGCTACTGTTATTGCAATGAAAAACTCTTATCAACCATCTGCCATAACAGATTTTTTCAAACCAATCCATCTCTACCCATCCGAGTCTCATGTATTATCACCCATGATCTGTAAAGCGCTAATTAATGTAAATTTTTCAAATACTTGATAACACTCTATAGTTCGATCCCCAGTCTCGTCAGATCCGCAACCCTATGAATCTTAAGGGAAAATACCAGAATAAATCTAATCGATGTTGACGCTTTAAAAACCCCCTTTACCATTGACTTTCCCTAACCTATCCCCTATCTTTACACTAAACTTTCTGGAGTTGTCCAATGCTCCTTTCCTTACAATTCCAACATAATTTCCCAAATGTGAAGCAATGATTATATTGGGTATTGATGCCTCAACACCTAAAGGAAGTGTAGCTCTTCTTGATGGTGAACGCATTATTTCTGAGTCATTGAGTTCTTCTATGTACTCAGATCAGTTTCTTATTATGGTGGATGAAGTTTTGGAAAAGTTAGAGGGCGGGTTGGAAAAAGTGGACGCCTTCTGCGTCACAACCGGTCCCGGTTCATTCACAGGTCTTCGAGTTGGAGTCAGCTTGATAAAAGGTATGGTTTTAGCTACAGAAAAGCCTTTTTGGGGAATTAATACTTTGGAAGCATATGCGAATATGGTCGAACCTGCTTCCCATCCGATCTGCCCGATTCTGGATGCCAGAAAGAAAGAAGTATATACAGCAGGCTTCAAATATACAGAAGGATACTTATCCAGAGAAACCCCAGACCGGGCTGTCTCTGCAGAGGAATTATGCTCCACAATTAAAGAACCAACTATTTTTTTAGGCGGAGGACTGGAAACTTATAAAGAGATCCTTTCTTGTCAATTGGGCGACAAGTTTCTAAATAAAACTCAGGTCAAAAACCAGTCTATCGCCGCAAGTGCGGCTCAAATTGCGTTCAACCAATCCAACAATAAGCCCTGCTTTGACCTAGATGCATTGACCATTCATTACGTCAGAAAATCAGAAGCAGAATTAAACCGAAACTTTTTTTAACAGGAGGTTGTCAAGCATGGACATTAATCCAGCTTTGCTTGAAAAACTCAAACAGGAAAATCCAGAATTTCGCGAGCTTTATGAAGAACACACCCTTCTAAAAATTAAAGTTGATGCTCTTAATAAAGCGAAGATCATCACCCCAGAACAAGAGGTTGAAAAGAAAAAACACCAGAAGCAAAAATTAAACCTCAAGGATCGTATGGAAAAGATTTTAAGTCTCTATGAGGAATCAAAAGGCTAATCATTTGTCACTCTAAATATTTGCGATAACCTCATGAGAGAAAAGCTGATCGATCTGATTGAAGGAAAGGGTGACCTTCCCCCTCTTCCCGAAATCCTGAAGAATCTGGGAAGGAAGATCAATGACCCTGAATGCGATATCCTGGAGGTCTCTGGCATTATCGAATCAGAACCCGTATTGTCTGGTCGACTGATCACACTTGCAAACAGCGTCCTGTTTGGAGGAGGACGTGAAGATGTAGAAGACATGAATGACGCGGTCATGAGGCTGGGTGTGAAAATGGTTCTGGACATGGCATACACCGTAAAACTGCCGGGGTTATTCAACAAATCGAAAAGTTTCAATCAGTTCGACTTCTGGACTCATTCGTTGGGAGTCGCCTACCTCACCCGTTCACTGGCACATATGGTTAAGGTATCCCATGAAGAAATCGAATTCGCTTACCTCTGCGGCTTGATGCACGATGTTGGAATTGTTGTCTTTGACCATCTGATTCCGGAAAAATATAACCAGTTTCTCGAACAAATAGAATCTTCCAAATTAACCCTTGCAGAAAATGAAGAGGGGACTTTCGGAATCACTCATGCCGAACTTGGAGCACGGTTTATCGAAAAATGGTGGCCGGTTTCACCCGGTCTGGTTGAAGGCATTCGCATACATCACGACAAACCTGACAGCAATGCAAATGTAAAAAATGTTGCCAACCTTCTCACTACTGCCAACCTGCTTGCTAATCAGAATGGATTTGCCAATGGTATTGTCCCTGAAGACACGGCACTCCTCGAATACGGTGTTCTCGATAAGCTGGAGTTGGGTTCCGATGAGTTGGAAATCCTCATCGAAAATACTAAAGAAGGACTAGATGCCGCCCAAGCTATCCCTAGAGGTAACTAACTCTATTAACTTTGGTTTTCTTTTCAAGGTGCCAGCCAGCAGCTGAGATAAAAACCTCAAACCAACCACTTTTCTGGCAGGAAGAATGTCTCCAATAACCCCTACCAGAGTTTCAGCAAGCGCATGGTCTAAAGCAAGCACTCCAAAAACCCGGTCGCAAAAAAAACGATTATATATCAACATCTGAAGAATACGGCTCAATAGAAACTTATCCCCGAACTCCATTTGCCGTCGTCTGTCATAAAACGAAAGAAGGTTTCTGGAAAAATCCGAACGTTTAAATCCATTATGAATCGCCTCTCCCGCAAGCTGAGCACTTCTCAATGACAAATAAATACCTTCGCCCGTAAATGGATCAATAAAACCTGTCGCATCTCCAATCAGAACCAGCCCCCCACAAGGTACTGGCTTGACTGCAAACGCCAAAGACTCAACAGAGCGCACAGGCTCAATCCTTTCACCCTTTGAAAGCATTTCAAAACGCCGTGCATTTTTCTTTAATATGCGATGATAAAAAGGTTCAGGGTTTTCGTCTCCAATCGCTGAGCTATCCACCACAAGCACCACATTGGAACAGCCGTTTCCCACAGCAGATATACCCGTATAGCCAGGGTGACTGACATGCATATAGCAATAATCATCAGGCAAACACACTCCCTGCCAGTGCGCAGAAAAAGCAAGTTTAGTACTACCACTAGGTTCGCGTTTCAAACCGAATTTGCGAAGAGAAACTGCATTACGCCCTCCCGCATCTACCACCAATTTACAGTTTATTGAAAACGATGTTTTAGTTTCATCCCATCCTTCAACTCCCGCAACACAACCTTCAGCGAACAAAAACCCTGTCACCTTATGTTGCTCAAATACTTTCACACCCGATTTCTGAACCTGCCTTAAAAACAAATCATCCAATCGATATCTAGGCACTGACAAACTGGTCGGCCTCAAACCAGTTTCCGCAACAGCAGGATATTCGATTCCCAATTCTTCACTTTCATAAGAAGAGATCGCCACACCTTTCAGGCGTTTCGGCATCAATGCCTCAATGGCATCAAGAACACCCAGTTCAGAAAGAATGGGGTCGGCACCCGGACTTATAAACTCACCACATACCTTGTCACGTGGAAATTTTGCCTGATCACAAAGAGCAACACTATAACCACGGCGGTTGAGGTCTAACGCCATGGCGCACCCCGCAGGACCACCGCCTATGACAACAACATCAAAGGAATTCATCTTTTTCGCCCAATCAAAGCAATGCGGTAAGGAAAATGACGGTGGATCTCATAAGGTTCTACTCCTGCCTGTTGAGACAATTCTTGAAATTCTTTTGGGGTAAACGCATTCATCACCGAAACTGGCGCATCATATCGAGTCAACCTGTTGCGGGTAAAAATCCTCGTCAACAAATATATTGCCGCATGTGCTATACGGCTCCTGTGTAAATCGTTCACGACCATGCCCAGTCTCGCGGCTTTATAAATCGACCGTAAAATCTTCACCGCCTTCTCCCAGCTAAAATGATGGAGAGATAAAGAATTAACCGTCAGGTCAAAACTCTCATCCTGAAATGGTAGCGAAAGAATGTCGCATTGCACCAGTTTAATTTCAGGATACAAGGCCACTTCTTCTTTCGCGAATCTCAGCATTTTGGCATTGATATCAATAGCGGTTATATGTATGGAAATACCCAGACGGCGCGCCAGCTTCACCAGTGCCACAGGTTGATCGGCAGAACCTGTAGCCGCGTCCAACACCCTGAACGGACGATCAGGTTTGTGGGATTTCAGGAATGGTTCTACATGGTGGAGAAGAACCCGATAACCGCTCAAATAGCGGTTGACCGTAGCAACATCCTTTAAACTGTCACGGACCTCCTCATAGGGGGCTTCATCAAGATCCAGCAGCTCATCCCGGAGGTTTCGTGGAGGAAATAGAAACGAACTCATTTTAAGGAGAACCTGAAAAATGCAAGGGTTTAAGAGTGAGCTTCTAAAGCCGAGACAACTTTTTGTAAGAAATTAAAAAAATATGCTGGTTGGCCGCACGCCCAGTGCTTAATCCTTAAAAAAGAAGTAGGGTTGACCCGATTGAATTCTATCCCTTGTGATATCCGCGGCAAGCTTTATGAACATACCGCGAGTGAGCGGAGTCATGATCAAAAGGCCAATTACGTCTGTCACCACACCCGGTGTAATAAGAAGCATGCTGGCAATCCCCATTACCGCACCGTTCAGAGCCTCGTTACCGGGAATTTCTCTTGACTTCAACTGCCTCTGCATTTTTTCAAAGACCTCAGCACCATAACTGCGGCTGACAACGATTCCCACCAGAAAAGTGAACATGATTAACGATACCGTGTTGAGAATACTGATCGCATCACTCACATATTTCAAACCATAAAGTTCAATCCCTGTGCCCAGGGCAAATACAGCTGTAACGGGTAAAGACATTAAAAGTTCCTGATTATGAAATTAAACAATCTATTCAAAAGTATTCACCATAGCACGTCACCTGTCCGCTCGGGAAGCAAAAACGCATTATCCCCAAATTTCAAATCATATTCACGACTTTCGATATAGCAAATTATCCATTAGGTAAAGGGAAAGGTTTTCGGGTCCAATACGAATAACAAACTGGAATAAAAAGATCTGGTAACGCATTTTCCGTCTATTGTTTTAGCAATGATTCATTTCTAACATCTGCTATTGCTATCTTTTTTATCAATTTTTGTCTATAATTTTATTGAGATAAACTTCTCGATAGTGGAGGATCGGGATGAAACGTTTTATACAGACAGGGATAGTTATCAGTGCCGGATTTGTGCTATGGCAGGTGTCTGCCGATGCGCGATTTCTGGACTTGAAAGAACAGAAACAATAGCCTGTTCCTGAACTTGTTCCCACACCCGCTCCGACTATTCCGCCCAATCCCGTTTACAAATCCAAAACAGAGCCAGAAGGAATCAGCCTCCAGTTTGAAGACCTGACCTTGTTGGACGTGTTAAAAAATATTCAGGATGAAACCGGTATTTTATTTTCTGTTGATCCTTCTCTTGAGACGGTTCCATTCAGTGCCCGCATTCAGGCTGATGACTGGGAAACGGCTGTACGCAAACTTTTAAAAGGATTCAGTCGGGTAGAAGTCTGGACAGATGATCTGGCAACCAGCAGGATCTGGCTTTTATCAGGTGGAAGGCATGTCGAGGAGGAAGCACAAACAGCACGGGCACCTCGGCAAAAAAGAGCGAGTGTTCAACGTCAATCGCGCCTCCGTTCAGCTCCGGCTCCTGCACCAACAGCCGCTCCAGAAGCGGTAGCCAATTTTAAAATGCGGATTGAAAATCTCCCGCCGCATATTCTATTTGAGCCCGGGGTATTGACCTTTTTCAAGTCTAAAGGAATCGCACTTCCTGAAAACGTGAAGAGAATGTTCGGCCCCAACCTTGAAGGATTGCCAGCCAATATGCCAATTTCCCCGAACATCTTGAACGACCCGACCTTCAAGGGCTTTTTGCAAAGTCAGGGCATTCAACCTCCAAAAAGTTAGTCAATAACCGCACGCCTTATATAGCATCCTCTTTCTTTCAATGAATGGCAGAACAGGCCGTTACCTCTTAAAGCTTCTGGTCGCTCCGTCATTCTGATGAAAATCTGGAATCCCGGCTCCAACAACCTGATCCTACTCCTTAATTTTCTTTAAGAAGTCGATAACCCGATCAAGTCTTTGTTGTGTGACAAACTGTTCTAAATCCTGTTTATCTGCATTATCTTTGTGATGGAAATTTTTAAAATCGATGATAAACCTTTTTTGGTCGGACTCATTTGCAAACTTGTAAGCTTCCAATAACCGTGCACCTTTGTTACCGCCCCTGCCTTTCAATGAGTGGCAGAACAGGCAATTGTCTTTGAAAACCATTAGCCCTTCCCGCGCAATTATGGAAAACCCTGCTGCTTTATCCAGGGGCGCGTAATAATCATTGAGCCGAACAAATTTCAACTCGCGAACATTCGCCGTCATGAATCGCTCCTGAAAAGGAGGTCGTTTTCCATCAGGCACCAGGATGAGTAAAGGATTCAACCAGGAAGGTTTTGCACCTGAGTACTGTATTCTTGTGGCCAACTGCAAATCGTATCGGTAAATATCTTCAATAGATAAAATTCCTTGATAGTCATCAAAGCAATTCAAGAGCACTGAGTCCTCTCCACGTCTCAAGGCAAACTTCTTTAACAAGCGGGAAAAGGAAATGGTTGAAAACCGTGAATCCTTTGAATGCATGGCCCGGTCAAAATATTCACTGGAGATTTCACGTACTCCCTGAGATTCCAGCTTTTGCCGGGTCCAAATTTCCGAGTGGTTCCGACCTGCTGAATCAGCATGAGTGATTCTGAAAACCTGTTGTTCCCTTACTTCTGTTTTTTCAGGTACCGATGAGCAGGCAGAAACACAAAATAAGGCCAGGAGGACCAGAAACCCGCCAATTATATATTTTGACATGGAGCGATTCGACCGCACCATCCTTTTTCCGTAAAATATTTGTTTCATTGGAAGAAACCTTCTATGATAGGTAGAAGCATGCAACAATAGAACACTTACTATCAGGGACAGGCCCTCTGGCCATTAATTTAACATGGAAACAAACCCAACATTGGAATTCAGCCCGGAGAAAATGGATTTCCGCGCCTACTCAATATCTTGGAACCTCACCAAGCGTTGCAACCTCAATTGCGATCACTGCTACCTTGATGCAGAGTTTCGAGGCGGACTCAAGACTGACGAACTTAACACCGAAGAATGTTTTCGCGTCATCGACCAGATTGCGGAAGTGAACCCAAACGCGTTTCTCATTCTCACTGGTGGCGAGCCCCTTCTACGGCCTGACATTTATGAAATCATTCGTTATGCCGCCGACAAAAAATTCATGGTCGTGCTGGGCACCAACGGAACCATGATCAACCGGGTCAATGCCGAAAAAATTAAAGCCGCGGGAGCTCATGGAGTGGGAATCAGCATCGACTCTATGAATCCGGACAAGCACAACAAGTTTCGCGGAGTGGAAAAAGCCTGGGAACTTTCCATGGAAGCTTTCGACATTCTGAACGAAGTAGGTGTTGATTTTCTCGTGCAGATGTCTGTCTCGGATATGAACTATAAAGAAATTCCTGAAGTGGTTGAGTTCACAGAAAAGATTGGCGCCATTGCGTTCAATTTATATTTCCTGGTCTGCACCGGACGTGGGCAAGGCAATACCGACATATCCAACGCCGCTTATGAAGAAGCCTTGAAACTACTTTATGAGCAACAGATGAAATACAAAGGAAAGTTGATGATCAACTCCAAATGCGCGCCGCAATACAAGCGCGTTGTTTATGAGAATGATCCTGATTCGGTTTACACACGCACCTACTCAGGAGGTTGTCCGGCGGCCACGCACTACAGCCGTATTTCACCAGAAGGCAACCTGACACCCTGCCCCTTCATCGAAGAGTCGGTGGGAAATTTAAAGTCGAGAACTTTTAAGGACCTGTGGGAAAACGCGCCATTGATGATTGAGTTGAGGGATCGCAAAGGGCTGGATGGCAAATGCGGGGACTGTGAGTTTTCCGCCTTGTGTTCCGGTTGCCGGGCCCGTGCCTTTGCCGAAACCGGGAATTATATGGACCCCGACCCTTCCTGCGATTACGAACCGGGAAAATATGGCGGCAAGGCCATCACCTTAAAAGTCGAAGATACATTGGGACTCGAAGTAGAGTTCCAGACAAGATGGACCCCCGAAGCCAAAGCCCGGCTCGAACGCATTCCTTCCTTCGCGCGTGGCATGGTGGTGAAAGGAATCGAGAAATATGCCGCCGAGCGTGATATCCGTCTTATTGATGAGTCTGTCGTTAAAAAATCACGTGAAGAGATGATCGAAAAACGTGGCGCCATGTTCCCCTTCCTGAAAAAGTTTATAAATTCAGAAAAGTTATAGCTTAACACCTCACACGTCATCGCGAGCTTCTGCAAGAAGCGCGGCGATCCAGACTTCATAACACATTATCCTGGATTGCTTCGCTATGCTCGCAATGACAACCAAGAAGTCAGGGTACTTATTTTTTATAAAGACTCCCTACACGGAAATCGCCACGATCTTCCTGGTCAATACTCGACTGGCGGGTGTCTTCGACATCAAGCTTCCCTAAAGCTTCGGATACTTCGACTTGATAGTTTTTGACTTTACGGTAAAGCGGGTGGGTGATATCTAACTTCAAATTTGTCAGCGCGGCGGTGAATTCGCCTTTTCCATCCGGACTCAATTTGCAAACCAGTTCCCCTGAGTTGTCATCACGATAGACATCGATCACCTCAAGCGGTGTTTTATTTTTCACCTGGAATCCCATTTCACGTAACAGAGTCAACACGGCTCCACGTCCATACGCGCGTATGGGAAGACATTCTAAAAGTTCATTCAACAAAGACTGAGCACTCAAAATCATTCCCTTTCAAAATTAGTTATTTCTGAAAGTATCCAGTATATCTGAAGTTATCAAAAAGCGTGTTTAGTTTGCTGAAAAAATATGAAAAACCATAATTCTTTTTGGCACAAGCATAAATGTTTAAAGGTCTTTCCCGATTTCTCCGAAAATAATAACAGGCCTGCCAAGAATAAAGCGCCTGTCATTTCATGTTGTTTCCAGCCTGATTCGGGCTTAAATTGACTGCAAAGAGATCAAGCATGAGATCATTGCGTCAAAATTTTGTATTAACTTGACAAACGTCAATAATTTCATTAAGTTAGGGAGAGAACTCATGAGGGAAATTTGTGCCTGTGAATAAATTTTTCCCGGCGGTCAATCTGGTTTTTGTCCTCACTATTGCTCTCCTAGTTACATTGTCGGTCAAAACCTGGATCCAGCCCTCTTTTCCATACAGGGTGGATGGTTCCTCACTGGTGGGATCGCCGAAAGACCTGAAAAAATTAGAGGTTAGCAAACCGCCTTATAAAGCGGGAGCCGTGTCCAGGATAGTACAGGCCAACGTGTTTCGTAAGGAGCGCAGCCAATACATCCCGCCGACACCGCCACAAGCGGTGCGTCAGGCGACACCTAAACCGGCATTGCCTCCCCCAAATCTGGTCCTGAAAGGTGTCTTAATGCTTGGAGGCACAAAAATTGCTATTTTAGAGGGAAAATATTCCACCCGTCAGGGTGGAAAAGTCACGAAAAAAGATGTGAAGAAAAAAGGGTATTCTTTAGGGCAAATTGTGGGTGATTTTGAACTAATAGAAATCGAAAAAACCTGGGTTATTCTGGATGACAAGAAAGGTCGAAAAATTCGATTGCGGTTATCAAAACGTCCGGCAGATAAAGTGATTCATCGAGAGGGAACTTCTTTCTTTCAGAAAAACAAAAAATTTGATCCAAAAAAAATCAGGCAGGCTAGTACCGTGCGCAAACCTATCAGGCCAAAAGTGAAAAAGGTAAAAAAGAAAACCGCACCGGCCCCAGCACCGGCCCCTGTTTTCAGAGTATCAGGCGCGAGCAGTCCGCCACCGGCTCGAGTTCATATTTCAGGACGATAAAATATTATGTTGAAAAAAACGGACCCAGTAGAAAGCATACTTCTCAGGCATAATAAAATTACTGAAAAAGCCCTGAGCGAAGTTAAGGCCAACAACCTGCATGCAGGAGGTTTTCTTGGCAAAACTTTGGCCGATCATGGATATATTCACACCCAGGCTCTGCTTGAAACACTGAGCACAGAACTGCGCCTGCCCTATATCAAAAAAGAACAATACCCCAAGTCTGGTCTACCCGTTCAAGGCTTGACCATAACTGAAACTTTTTTAAGGGAAAAAGTCATTTTCCCACTTCAAGATAAAGACGATACTCTTATCCTGGCTGTTTACGACCCCTTTGATCTTTACACCATAGAAGATTTAAAAGTCTCACTTGGAAAAAACATACGCGTTGTTTTAAGCAGTGAGCAGGACATCCTGGAATCTATCGAAACCTATTATGGAGAAGAAGGCGGATCAACAATGGACCGCATGGTCAGTGAAATTCAGGACGACGACATGCATGGGCTGGATTCACTGGATGAAAGCACCGAGCACATTCGGGACATGGCCTCTGAGGCTCCCGTCATCAAACTGGTGAACCATATCATCAGTCAGGCCATCGAATCGCGAGCCAGTGATATTCATCTGGAGCCTTTCGCAGACGACTTGCTTCTTCGCTATCGTATTGACGGAATCCTGCACGAGTTGGAACCTCCTCCGAAACGTTTGAGTTCAGCCATCACCACTCGTATAAAAATCATGTCCAAGCTGGACATCTCGGAACGAAGGTTGCCGCAAGATGGGCGCATAAAACTCAAAATTCTAGGCAAAGATATCGACATGCGTGTGTCCACCCTCCCAACATTGTATGGTGAAAGCGTGGTTATGAGAATTCTTGACCGGGGTAACCTGGTTCTAGACTTGAGCCAGATGGGATTTCCTGAAAAAGAACTCCAACAGATTCAATCATTGATCAAAAAACCTTATGGAAAGTTTCTTGTTACAGGCCCGACCGGTAGTGGTAAAACCACCACTCTCTACGCTGCCTTAAGCAAAATCAACACACCTGACAAAAAAATTATTACCATTGAAGACCCCGTAGAATATCAGATGCGGGGCATAAACCAGATTCATGTCAAATCACAAATAGGGCTGAACTTTGCAGATGGGTTACGCTCCATCGTTCGTCAGGATCCAGATGTCATCATGGTTGGTGAGATCCGCGATCCGGAAACTGCCGAAATTTCCATTCAGGCCGCTCTAACAGGACATCTCGTTTTCAGTACTGTTCATACTAATGATGCAGCAGGTGCCGTAACCAGGCTTTTGGATATGGGGATCGAAAATTTCCTTCTTTCTTCAGCTCTACTTGGCGTACTTGCCCAAAGGCTGGTCCGGGTTATCTGCCCGAACTGCAAGGAAGAAGCACCTCTGACACCAACTCTAAAACTGGAAATGGGGATTCTGGAAAAAGAAAACGTAAAAGTTTATCATGGAAAAGGTTGCAATGCCTGCAGCCATACGGGATTTAGAGGTCGATGCGGCATTTATGAACTACTGGTCATAGATGATTCTATTCGTGAACTTATTCTGAAAAAAGCGACTGCACAAATGATTTGTGATCAAGCAAGAGAAAAAGGAATGCGCACCCTTCGTGAAGACGGTTGGGACAAAGTTGTAAAGGGCATCACAACTGTTGAAGAAATTCTGCGCGTTACACTGAGTGATAGAAACTAACCATTCCTTACCAAGAGGTAAACCTGTAAACCATGACGGTTTATTCCTACAAAGCCACGGATAAAAGCGGAAAGTTTATTGAAGGCGATATCGACGCTCCAAATTACCAATCTGCGATCGAGCAAATACGCCAGCTCAATTATTTTCCGGTAAAGGTTGCAGAAGGAAAAAGTGTTTCAATCCTTTCTTCCGGGCTAAAGCTCGCATTACCGAGTTTTGGTTCCGCGGTGTCTACAAAAGACTTGATGACGATTACCCAGCAACTGGCAACCCTGATAGAATCAGGGCTCACCCTGGACGATGGCCTTTCCACTCTTGTAAAACTTGCAGAAACTGAAAAGATTCGATCGATACTTGCGGATGTTCGCAAAAGGGTTCATGCGGGAACATCTTTTGCCGATGCCCTGGCAGAACACCCTGATGTTTTTTCAAAACTATATATCAACATGGTCCGTGCCGGAGAAGCGGGAGGCTTGATTGGTGAAGCATTAACCCGCCTGGGAGAGTTCCTGGAAAAATCTGTTGAGCTCAAAAGTAATATCCGCTCTGCCATGATTTATCCCGCAATCCTTTTTATGGTTGGAGCAACCGCAGTAGTTGTACTGATTACTTTTGTTGTTCCTCAATTTGCAAAACTTTTTGAAGATATGGGAGCGGCACTGCCTCTTCCGACCCAGATTTTGATGGGCATCAGTTCTCTCATCATAAACTATTGGCCAGCATTAATTCTGGCAATGTTTGTATCTGCAGGAGCTTTTAAGTTTTATACAAATACTGATAAAGGGCGGCTTTGGTGGGACAAACTCCTTTTAAAAACTCCTTTGATTGGCTCTCTTATCCGCAAGGTAGAGGTTTCCCGTTTCAGCCTGACTATGGCAACACTCTTGAAAAGTGGAGTGCCCGTCTTACAGGCCATGGGGATTGTTCAGTCCATTTTGATCAACCGCGTCATTTCCGACGCCGTCGGGGTCCTTAGACAGTCTTTGAAGAGAGGCAAAGGATTATCGGGACCGCTTCAGGAGGCAGAAGTTTTTCCTCCCATGGCAGTTCAAATGATCACAGTAGGTGAGACTTCTGGTTCCCTGGATAATATGCTCACTCGAGTCTCCCAAACATACGATAAGGAAGTTGAGCAGGCTATCAAACAACTTATATCCATGATTGAGCCTGTTATGATCCTATTTATAGCACTAGTCATAGGTTTCATCGTGGTATCAATGCTACTTGCTATCATAGGTGCAAACGACATTGTTTTTTAATCACCCATAATTTAGACAAGGAAAAAAAATGAAGGGCCAAACAAAATCTTTCAAATTCATCCGCCTTAACTCAAAAGGTTTTACTCTGATCGAGCTTATGGTGGTGATGGTTATTATAGGTTTATTAGCGGCCACGGTCGCACCCAAGATTTTTGGTCGTGTTGATAAGGCTCGGCAACAGGATGCCCAGGCCCAGATTGAACTTCTAGGCCAAGCCCTCGATCTTTATCGTTTGGAAAAACATAAATACCCCTCAACCGATGAGGGGCTCGAAGCTATAGCCCCATATCTGAAAAAGAGTCTTCCTCTTGATCCGTGGGGTAACAAATATATTTACGAATCACCCGGTAAAGAAGGAAGAGGTTATGACCTGATTTCTTATGGCGCAGACAACGCTGAAGGAGGAGAAGAAAACGATTTGGACATCGTTAGCTGGAAAAACTTTGAATAAAACCCTTAACAGGAATATTGAAGGATTTACGCTTCTCGAATTGGTCCTTGTTTTACTTCTAATGGGATTGATTGCCGGGCTGACGCTCCCATTCGTGGCCTCCTCTCTGGATCGTCTTAAACTGCAATCTGAAGTTCGCCAAATTGCTTCAGCTATTCAGTTTACTCGTAGTGAAGCCATATCGAAAAAAGCCTTGTTCACTTTCAATATTAATATCGATGAAAATAAATACTGGTTGGCAATACCTAAACAGAATGAAGTCACCCAATCAAAGCCAATTGATGAAACAGTCCGAATCATGGACTACAAAAATGCGGAAGAAACCCTGACCGAGGGGGCCTTCAAGATTCTATTTTATCCTCGAGGTAATTCCAGCGGAGGATCCCTGAGGTTTAAATCAATCAACGATGAAGATGAGGAAAATATTTATGAGGTCATCATCGACCCCATTACTGGAAAACCCAAAATCAATCAACTGGAAGAATGAGCATGGCTTCTCCCTGCTGGAGGTTGTGGTTGCGCTTACCATTCTTGCTGGAGGTTTTTTAACGGTACTCAACCTGTTCTCCGGCAGTGTCCTTTCCGTTGACTTTTCTGGTCAATATATGAAAGCTGTCGCACTGGCAAACTCAAAAATAAACGAGTTGGAAATGTTGAATTTCCAGCCCAGTGAAAATTCAGGCAAATTTAAAAATGACGAAAATTATCGCTGGGAGGTTGATATTGAGCCTCACGATTCCCTGTTAAACGATCCTGAGTCCGGCATTCAACTACAAAAAGTTCTTTTAAGAGTCGCATGGGAAGACCAAGGTCAAACACGCAACATAGAATTAGCCACCCTTCATTTGGAAGGCCAGACTTATCCTAAGTCAGACTCTAGTTTGGAAAAATTGTTTTCAGGAGGAGCCTCATCGCCAGGTAGTGGTGGAGAAGAAGCTTCAGAAACTTCCAGTTCAGAGTCGAGCAGCTCAAGTTCTAGCGGCTCAAATTCAAGCAGCCCAAGTTCGAGCAACGTTAGCGGTGCAACCACTAGTTTTGAATCCCCATCCGTTTCTTGCTCTTCTGGACAAGTATTTATTTTTGGAGCCGGATGCGTTAACCCATGAATATAAAAAACTTTGTCAAATCAGCAAGATACCCGCTTAAAAACCCCGCAGGGTTCACCTTGCTCGAACTGATACTTGCAATGTCCATTGTTGCCATCATAGTTGCTTTGGGTCTTGGAGGTGTTCGTCTTGGCATATCAGCACGTGATGTAGGTGAACAAAAGGTAGACGTCTATCAGCGTTTGCGAATGATCAGTGAACAACTCAAGCAAAAACTTCAATCCACCTATCCTGTTTTTGTCAATCAAGTTGATGGGATACCGGGAGTCACAGTTCCTGTTTCTTCAAAAAGAATTCTGGCTTTTGAAGGAGAAACTAACTCCATACGTTTCGTCTCATTTGCAACTCCCATGACAGCAACCGATTCATCAAGCTTGACACATGAGGTTAAATTTTATGTTGGAGAACATCCTGAGACTGGACAGAGAGGGGTCATTTTAATGGAGCGAGATATCTCTGGCGGTGATGTTTTTTCCCGCATCGACCCACGTTCTGACTCAATTAAATACCTGGTTCTGGCAGAAAACGTTGCCCAAATGAAGTTTCGGTACTATAAAGTGAAAAAATTGCCGCCCCAGGAGGTAGAAGGGACAGATAAAAATGCCCAGCAATATTCCGGTCAGTGGGTAGATCGGGTTTTTATGGAATCTTTTGAACAAAACCAAACCAGCCAGACCGGCTCCAACCAGAACAACTCTGTTTTGGACTTTGAAAAAGCTAATAAAATATCGCTTCCGCGCGCTGTGGAGATCACCATCGGTGTCACGCCTCAGCCTAAGCCGGGAGAAGAGGAAGGTGACGAAGAACTGGAACCTGTTTTTTCACCCTCGATCCTCGTTTTGCTCAACTCTGGAATGGAATTTGCATTACCTGTAATAGAAAAAGAGACTGACAATGAAAAAGCTTAAATCCAATCAAAGTGGCATTGCCCTGATGATCGTTTTATGGGTACTTGTCTTATTAATCGCTTTGGCAACAGAGTTTGCTTTTTCTATGAAGATGGAGGTCAACACGACTCGAAACTATAAAGAAGATACCGAAAGCTATCATCTGGCCAAAGCCGGGATTAATCTTGCATTGGCAGAGTTGCTAAAAACCTCCCGTTTTCATTCCATACACGATGAATATGGGTGGATAGCTGAAAAAACAATTCCAGCAACAAATTCTGAAGGTTCAGCCGAAGCGGAAGAGGCCCAGGAATTTGACATCGTCAACAGATCAGACATCGAATTTGAAAATGGAACTATTACCTACAAGATTAGAGATGAAAATGGAAAAATTTCTATAAATTTTGCCAGCAAAGTCGTGCTTAATAAACTGCTGGAATATTCCGGAGTGAAAGAGAAACTTGATAGGGATACAATTTCGGATTCGATCCTGGACTGGATTGACGCAGACAAAAATCATCGAATCAATGGTGCAGAAGACGATTATTATCGCTCACAGCGTCCCCCCTATTATGCGAAAAATGGAAAATTTGAAACTCTTGGAGAACTATTGAAGGTTCGTGGAATGACCGAAGAAATTTTATACGGCTCTACTGAGGAGGATGGGGAACTTAAAGGAATAGTACAGTTTTTAACTATTTATAACTTTTCATCGGTGAATCCTAATACCGCAACCGAGGAAGTGTTAAATATCATTTATCCCCCCGAACAGGTAGAAGTTATTTTAAACAACAGGGCTGCAAAGGGTTATCACTCGAATAGCATTTCAAATTTTTTCAGGGTCACCTCAACTGGAAAAGTTCAGGGCAGCAGAACAGAACACACTTTGGAAACAGTATTAGAAAAAACCGGATCAGGAAACAACGCGCGCATGGTTGTTCATTATTGGAACGATAACGTACTGGACTTATGAAATCTATATTCATAGAAAAATCATTAGCCGTTGATATCCGTGAGAATTATGTATCTCTTACACTTCTCGGCAAAAAATTAAGCTCGGTAGAAGTTGTAGATGGTCAAACCATTACGTTGAAGCCTTTGACGGGTAGAGACGAGAAGGCAGAAAAACACTTCATCAACAAGGTCAACCATTTTATAGTGGAGCATGATACCTGGCCGGAATCGGTGGTTGTAAGCCTTCCAAGAGGTTATGTGACATTCAAAACTTTTGAACTGCCCGCCCCTGACTTGGAGTCCGCCCAGTCAATGGCACCGTTTGAACTGGAACGACAGTTTTCTTCAGGGCTTGAAGATTTATATCTCACATACCAACTAAACCAGAAGGCCGAAAACAATTACCATGTCACCTCTGCAGCAATAAAAAAAGAAATTGCCAATTATTATCTGGGCCTGATCCGCAAACTTAACCTGAACCCGACAATACTAGATGTCTCCACATTCGCAAACGTCAACCTTGGGCTCGCACAAGGCATTGAAAGCGAAATGTCTATCTGGGCACTCGCAGACATAAGTCCGGAAGCTCTGGACATAGCTCTGATAAAAAACGATACAATAGTGTTTTCCAGAAATCTGATTTGGAACCAACCTGCAATTAGAGACGCCAACTCAGGAAAATTAAATGATTCAGAGCAGTTAAAACATTTATCAACTGAAATCACCAAATCCCTTATCAAAGAACTTACACAGGCTCTTTCATCTTGCAGGAACATTGAGGATAACGAACAAGTGGGGCATATTCTTTTAACAGGTGCAGGCGCTCTAACTTCTCAGATAACACAACAATTGGAAAAAGAAACTGAAGTCTCAACCATTCCTCTTAAAGCTCCTGACTCCGTCAGCGTTCCCGGGTCTTTTTCTGCTTCCCTGACCTCTCTCGGACTTGGTATGAGAGAGCTGAAAAAACAAAAAATTGAAACCAATCTTTTGCCAGAAGAGCTCCAATCAAAAAGAAAAAGATCAAATCCCAAAGTGACTTTGGCCCTTGCCGCCACTGTAGTTCTCCTTTTGGCTGGCTGGTTTGCCAACAAGGTGATTTACAGCAATAAAGCTTTAGGCAGCCTGGACAAACAGCTGAATGAAATTAAAGGTCAGGTTGCGGGCCTGGAAAAAATAGACTTGGAATACGAATCATTAAAGCAGTATGTAGATATTTTAAGTGCAATAAGCAAACAATATCCCGACAAGCTTCCAGTTTTAGATGAGTTAAGCCGCACTCTTCCGCGGGATACCTGGTTAACACATTTTAAAGTCAAACAAGATGGTATTGAGATCAAAGGATTTACTCCAGTCGCCTCAAAGCTGATACCTATTTTGGAAAAATCCAAAACATTCAAGGACGCAGGTTTTGTAGGAACAATTATCAGTGAATCAGCTGGTGAAAAGTTTACTATTCATGCTGACCTGGAAAAGGCATCGTAAATGGATATCACCCAAAGAGATAAGAATGTTTTATTAGCAGGTGTCATTTTTGTTGCCTGCTATACATTATATTTTTTTGTCGCGGAACCCATATACAAAAAACAGGAAAAAGCAAATGACAGCATTAGAAATAAAATACAATTCATCCAAAAATATTATGAAATCCTAAACCAAAAACCCTATTATCAGAAAAAAGAAAAAGCAAATCAAACAACCCATACGAAACTGAACCGAAGGTTTTTCATAGAAAAACAAACTGGACTCGCCGCGGCCAGCCTACAAAAACTCATCGAAAGTTTCTCGATGGGAGCAGTTACAATTGAGCGGACTAAGATTGAAAAACCAAAGTACATGGAAGGTATTTTAGCGGTACCCATTGAAATATCGATTCGGTCAAACCTTAAAAACCTATCTATGTTTTTAATGCGCATAGAAAATAACGAAAAGTTTCTAATCATTGAAGAGCTGCAATCACGCAGAATCAACAAAGTTGATCCGGAAGAAATCCAAACACGACTCGTAATAACGGGCTTCATTCAGGAGCTAGAAACTCAAGGCGGGAAAAAAATATGAAAAGAGCCTCTATCATATTAGCAATTTTAATCTTGTCTAGTGCCTGGTACGGATGTGGCGTAACTAAAAAATCCACCATGCAACGGCTTAAAAATAAATCCGATGTCATAGACTCTATGGTTTTTAAATCTCCGCCTAGAAAAAGCGAAAAAGCCGAAACAGGAGATTTAATCGATTCTCAAAAGATTAAAGAGATCCCCAAACCTGTTAATCTTAGAAAAATCCGTATCACCAAGGACAACACACCATTACGCAAAGGCCCAGGCGCTCAATATCAGAAATTAGGAACAGCAGCAAAAGACGATCTTTTCGAATTGGTTCGTGTAGAAAGGGGCTATGGAAATGGACAAACATGGTATCTCGTTGAAGATATAACAGGAAGAAAGTTTTTTGTCCCCAGCAAGTCTTCACTCATCTTCAAGGAAAAAGCTCCTACTACAGAAAAAACTGTCCTGACGCAAAAAGAAATCGGTTTCGAATCACAAGATGACTCACCAGATAAAATTGAAAAAGTTGAATTGCAAAAACGGCAAAAAACTACGCTGGATAAAATCCAAACTGTGGTCAGAGTTGAACCTGATCTTCCTGAAGAGCTGAAAGAGGCAAAACATATAACCTTGAATTTTGAAGGAACAGATCTCTACGATGTTATCACTACCTTCTGTGAACTATTGAAAATTGATTATGTTATTGAAGGAAATGTTTCTGGCAAGGTAACCTTACAAACTTTCAACAAAATTCCAGTGGGTGATCTCTACTCTGTCCTGGAACAAATACTTGCCCTGAACAATGTAACAGTGGTTAAGAGTGGAAATTTCTATCGTTTTCTGGAAGCCCCTGAAGCCGCGAAAAAGCCTCTCAGCATCCACTTTTCCGACGATCCGAGCATCCCGGATAAAGAGCGAATGATCATTCAAATCATTCCGCTCAAGCATATCTCAGTAGAATCGATGCGAAAAATCATCACACCGCTCCTCACAACCAACGCCAGTTTCATTGAGGTTCCTGAAACCAGCAATCTGATGATGATTGAAATGGCATATAACGTTAAACGTATTGTCAAGGTCGTACAGGCTCTGGATATCGACAAACTAGCTTCCTCAGACATTCAACTATATAAACTGCGTAATGCAGACTCTGAAGTAATGGTAGAGGAACTGGAAGAAATTTTCAGTTCTATGGGGTATAAGGAAGCCTTGGGCGATTCGCTTACATTCCTCTCATTGACCCGGTTAAACTCAGTTCTTGTGGTCAACGCTTTTGACAAAATCCTGCCCACCATTGAGTTCTGGGTCAACCGGCTTGACCAACCTGTTTCGGAAGGAGAAGTCAGCACCTTCGTATATTATGTACAAAATGGTGATGCGGCCGCTCTGGCCGGACTATTAAACGGAATCTTCACCTCTCCGGGTAATGAGGAGAATACCAATACCAATAAAACCAGCAATTCAAAGACAAACAAGAATACTAAGGATACAACAAAAACAAAAGCAAATGTGTCAGGAGCCAAAACCACTGTATCCTCAAGCAAGGCCCCTGTTGTTGAGACAACAAGCGGCCTCAGCGATAACTTTGAAGGTGATATCACTATCCTGCCCGATTCAGATACGAACTCCCTGATTATAAGGACCAACCCGCGCAATTATCCCGCGATTCTGGCACTGATAAATAAACTGGACCTGTTACCGCAACAGGTATTGATAGAAGTATTGATTGTAGACCTCCAGGTTGATGAACAAACTGCCGCAGGACTGGAATTAGCCCTACAAGACCCGGGTGGGCCAGAGGGCAGGACCATAGCCGGGGGTATCAGTTCCAGTACAGATAATGCGTCTTCCCTGGGGTCTTCCCTGTCAACGGCTGCGTCCTCATTCTTAAGAGGAGGTAGTTTTTTCGTTGGTCAGCCGGATAAAATCATTGCCCAACTGCAGATTTTTGCTTCCGACTCCAAGACCAATGTTCTGGCCAACCCCATTCTCGTGACCTCAGACAATAAGGCGGCAAACATTTCAATCACAGATGAGATTCCCATTGTTCAAGAAGCATCTGTCCCTTCAGGAGGCTCAGCAGTTGTCAGTGCTACGGTCGAATATCGTAGTGTTGGTGTAAAACTGGACATTACGCCTAAGATCAATTCGGAAAAATTTATAAACTTGAAAATCAATCAGGAAATATCGAGCCGTGGGACGGATGTGGGTGACCAACCTTCGTTTAACACACGACAGGTAAATACCGAAGTTGTACTAAAAGATAACCAGGTGTTGGTCATGGGCGGGTTGATGCGCACAGATACAATTGATACAGTCTCTGGCGTTCCTGTACTAAAAGACCTCCCATACATAGGAAAGCTGTTTGGATCCGAATCAACCAGCCTTAAAAAAACAGAACTGATGATTTTTATCACCCCGCACGTGATTTCAAACACTGGAGATTCTGAGTTTGTCACCCACGAATTCAAAAAACGCCTGAGCAATCTTAAAAATATCTCCCACCTGGGAAGCTAACCAAACCCAAACCAAAAATCCCATAAAGTGCTTGAAATTAAGGCCAATCTCAAGCATAGTAGTTGTTCTTTTATTCTATAATCCCCTTTTCTGCAGATAAGCTTTCTGTCAGGCAGAAAAGTCATTCCATCGGAAGCGGATTAGAGCAGAGATTCCCAGGGTTGAAATGATTAAATCCAGATTTCTTAATAGTTTAGAGTTGATCGGTGGCACCCCATTAGTTAAACTAAATAGCGTAATTCCTTCAAACGGTGCCAATATTTTCGCGAAGCTGGAATTCTTCAATCCTGGCGGAAGTGTCAAAGACCGTATCGCCCTGGCCATGGTCGAGGATGCGGAACAAAAGGGATTGTTGAAGCCTGGGTCCACGATCATTGAGCCAACTAGTGGCAATACCGGGATAGGGCTTGCTTTGGTAGGTGCTATCAAGGGCTACAACGTCATACTGGTTATGTCCGAAAACATGAGCACCGAACGGAGAATGATTCTGGAAAGTTTTGGCGCAAAAACAGAGCTGAGCCGGGCAGAATTTGGCATGGAGGGCACTATCCAGAGAGCAGAAGAGATGCTGGCTGAAAATCCAGATTATTTCATGCCCCAACAATTTAACAACCCAGCCAATCCGGAAGCACATCGGAAAACAACTGGCCCCGAAATCATTGCTGCCATGAATGATGAGCCTGTTGATGCATTTGTTGCTGGGATCGGCACGGGTGGAACAATAACAGGTACTGGGGAAGTTCTAAAGAATCATTATAATCAAACTAAAATAGTAGGTGTGGAGCCGGCAACATCAGCAGTTTTGTCAGGGAAACCGCCGGGCCCACATAAAATTCAGGGAATTGGAGCAGGTTTTAAACCAAATGTTCTGAATCTTGACCTGTTAGATAGTATTCTACCCGTTTCAGATGAGGATGCTTTTTTATTTGCTAAGAGACTTGGGAAAGAAGAAGGCCTCATAGTTGGTAGCTCCTCTGGCGCAGCGTGTTTTGCGGCAAATAAGGTTGCCAAGGATTTAGGCACTGGAAAAAATGTCGTTGTTATTTTGCCATGCCGACGAGCAATATTTGAGAAATAACAGGCAAAAATAAAGCGAATAATTTTACTTAAAAAACTAAGGAATAGTTGGAATGGGTTATGTAAAAGGATTAATTTGTAAAGAATGCAAAAGGGAGTTCCCCAAGGAACCGGTTCATGTTTGCGAATTCTGTTTCGGACCACTGGAAGTCAATTACGACTATGAAACTATAAAAAAGGTCACGACCAAGGAATCTATTGAGTCCGGCCCACATTCCATGTGGCGCTATGAGACTCTCCTGCCATTGGACGAGGCTCCTAAAGTTGGGCTGAATACCGGATTTACCCCTTTAGTCAGGGCAAAAAATCTGGGCAAGGCGTTGGGTTTAAACAACCTTTACGTCAAAAATGATTCTGTCAATCACCCTACCTTTTCTTTTAAAGATAGAGTTGTCTCAGTAGCGGTATCCAAATCCATAGAGTTCGGGTTTGACACCGTCGCCTGCCCCTCTACGGGAAATCTGGCAAACTCTGTGGCTGCCCATGCTGCTGAAGCTGGAATGAAAAGTGTTATTTTCATTCCCGATAATCTGGAGGCTGGCAAAATTCTTGGGACATTGGTATATGGAGCCAAACTGATTTCAATCAAAGGCAGTTATGATGATATAAACCGGCTTTGCAGTGAAATTGGTAATACCCATAAATGGGCTTTCGTAAATATTAATATTCGGCCTTATTATGGCGATGGTTCCAAGTCTTATGGTTATGAAATTGCCGAGCAGTTGGGGTGGAAAACTCCGGATAATGTTATCGTGCCGGTTGCGGGTAGTTCGCTGATAACAAAAATCTGGAAAGCTTTCCATGAGTTTGAAATGCTGGGATTGGTCGACAAAGTGCGAACCAAGATTTTTGCAGCTCAAGCAACAGGTTGTTCCCCCGTGACAACGGCTATAAAAAATGGTTCTGACAATATTATTCCTGTAAAACCAAATACAATCGCAAAGTCTATCGCTATCGGCAACCCCGCTGATGGATACTATGGTATCAAAACCGCAAATACCAGTGGCGGTTATGGAGAAGACATCTCCGATGAAGAAATCGTCAAAGCAATGAAGCTACTGGCCGAAACCGAAGGCATATTCACGGAAACGGCAGGTGGGGTTACGGTAGGTGTCACACAAAAACTGGTGAAACAAGGACGAATCAAACCGGACGAAGTGACTGTCATTTGCGTCACAGGCAACGGATTAAAAACCCAGGAAGCGCTGGAAAAAAGTTTTCCCGCGCCCCAGGTGATCGAACCCAACATAGATAGTTTTGAAGAAATTTTTGCCAACGGTTTAACAGTTTAAAAGGAGTAAAGCATGGCAGTAAAAGTAAGAGTACCTACACCGCTGATGAAGTTGACTGACAACAAGAGTGAAGTTGAGGCAGAAGGTGCCACCATCAGCGAAATTCTCAATAATCTGGAAAGCCAGTTTGCTGGAATTAAAGAACGAATCTGCGAAGAAAATGGTACCCCCAGGCGTTTCATCAATATTTATTTGAATGAAGAAGACATTCGATTTCTTGACGGAGAAGGTACAGCGGTTAAAGATGGAGATGAAATATCCATCATACCGGCTATAGCAGGTGGTGTCCGCTGATGATTGATTTTACCGATGAGCAGATAGAGCGTTACAGCCGTCATATCATCCTGCCGGAAGTAGGCGGTGAGGGACAAAGCCGACTTTTAGAATCAAAAGTTCTTTTGGTAGGTGCAGGAGGGCTGGGTTCTCCTGCTGCGTTTTATCTGGCCGCCGCAGGTATCGGCAATTTGGGAATCATCGACTTCGATGTGGTTGACCTCAGCAACTTGCAACGGCAAATCATTCATAATACTGATCGCATCGGTATGCTTAAAACCGAATCCGCAAAAGAAACTATTTCAAAGCTCAACCCAGATGTCAAGGTTACCGTCTTTAACGAAAGACTGAGTTCAGAAAATATCATGAGACTCTTTGAAGGGTATGACTATATTTTGGACGGTACCGACAACTTTGCGACTCGTTATCTCATCAATGACGCGTGTGTGATGACGGGCAAAACCAATATTCATGGCAGCATCTTCCGATTCGAAGGGCAAGTGACTGTTTTCAAGCCTGGCGATGGCCCTTGTTATCGCTGCCTGTATCCTGAGCCGCCCCCACCCGGGCTGGTTCCCAATTGCCAGGAAGGTGGTGTTTTAGGAGTGCTTGCAGGTGTGATTGGAAACCTGCAGGTGGTTGAAACCCTCAAGTTAATTTTAGAAAAAGGGGATACCCTGGTCGGCTCTTTACTCCTTTATGACGCATTGAACACCGAGTTCAGGAAACTGAAATTAAAAAAGGACCCGAATTGCCCGGTATGCAGTGATCAACCCACAATCACAGAATTGATCGACTATGAAGAGTTCTGCGGGTTGTCACGCTAACGTGAAAATTAAAAATTGACGATTTCATGCATTTTTTTAGCAACGTTACAGGTTTAAAAGATATCTAATAGCTGAAATGACAAAATCGATGAATTTCCCCATTCCATTTGAAGTCCAGGCTCCGACCTGCCCCGTAATCACCGACCAATCGGTTTTGAAGGCAATCGGAAACACACCCTTGATCCGCATCCATAATCTCGGAAAAGAATTCAAGGATGTCGACATATATGCCAAAGCAGAATGGAAAAATGCCGGCGGCTCGGTAAAATCCCGACCTGCCCTGAAAATGATTGAGGACGGTGAAAAATCAGGCAGGCTCACTAAGGAAAAAACTATTCTCGACTCCACATCCGGCAACACAGGTATCGCCTACGCACTAATCGGCAAAGTAAAAGGTTATAAAGTCAAACTTGTTATGCCAGCAAATGTCTGCAATGAACGCAAAGGCTTGATGGCAGATTTCTACGGTGCCGAAATAGTGACCTCCAGCCCCTTTGAAGGGTCTGATGGAGCCATTCTTCTTGCAAAAAAAATATATGAAGAAAACCCGGATATGTATTTCATGCCCGACCAGTATAATAACGATTCCAACTGGCAGGCCCATCAGGAAACCACAGCACAGGAAATCTGGAACCAGACCAATCACCGAATCACCCATTTTCTGGCGGGTATCGGAACCGGAGGTACTGTTATGGGCACAAGCCGGGGACTGCGCCAACTGAACCCCGATATTAAATGCTATGCGGTCGAACCCGCTGAATCCCTGCACGGACTGGAAGGTCTCAAACACATGGAGTCTTCTATCGTCCCCGGGATTTATAAAGAAGAAGAACTGGATGGAAAACTAAGCGTTCCGACTGATGAAGCCTACGACATGGTTGAAGATCTGGAAAAGCAGGAAGGCATACTGGTAGGTCATTCCTCTGCCGCAGCAATGGTTGGAGCCCTGAAACTTGCTGCTCAAATCAAAAGTGGCGTGATAGTCACCGTATTCCCCGACAGTTGTGAAAGGTGTTACGTCAACTTTGGCCAGTTTAAGCAGTATTATAAAACCCATTCCACCAAACTCCCAAAATCCGACTAGCCGGAAACCTCTAAGAAACACCTCGAATAAAACATGCCACCATTTGAAAAACATATTTTCATCTGCATCAATGAAAGAAAAGCTGATGACGCACGGGGCTGTTGCCACTCTCGAGGCTCGACAGAACTGCTCGACTATATGAAAGGCCGTGTCCACGAAATGGGGATGAAAGGCAAAGTACGGGTCAACAAGGCAGGGTGCCTGGATGCTTGCGCACAAGGTCCATCCATGGTGGTTTACCCTGATGATGTATGGTATGCACCAAGATCAAAAGAAGATATGGAAGAAATAATCACAGAACATATCCAAAACAATCGGCCTGTTGACCGGCTAATCATTCCCTTTAAGTCTAAATCCTGACCTCAGGAGCCCTCTCTCTTCATAGGCGCATGGGCATTAAGAATTCCAGACTCCAGAATCGCAGGGTTGCCATGTGCATATTTTCTAGCTGCGTAAAAATGGTTGGTCGCGTCACCATGCCGTCCCAGTTTGTCCAAACACAAAGCCTCGTTGAAATGCACCTCCCCTGCTGACGAGTCAATGCTGGATGCCATCTGAAAATGTTTCAAGGCAACATCATAATGCCCCTGATTGTAATGAGAAATCCCTTCCTCATTATGTTTATGGGCTTCTGCATTGGAGCCTTCACGCATGGGAAAACTCAAAGGAGATTCGTCAGCAAACACCGGGATGGATAAAAACATGAAAAGGAATGCCATCAAAAGAAACACTGATTTTCTCATCGCTCTCACCTTTACAGGGTTATTATTATCTCAGTCTTTATTATAGTCTTTTTAGATGCCGACTCCTTACAAACCGTGTAGAAAGTAAACGTGAGGAGTTACCGGATCAAGCCGTCGATTGTGTCGTTGATACCCGAAAAAACATCTTTCATGTTCTTGCCGGATTTGAGGATTTTGTCGAACTCTGTTTGATAATCTGCCGCGGCCTGGCAGATTTTTCTATTACAGTTGTGAATGGCAAAGTTTGTAGAAAACACCCTTTTGCCGCAAGAGTTCATTTCTTAATCCAAACTCAAGAATTTCGCCATTTTTTAATACAAGAATTTTATCTGCATGCATAAGGGTAGAAATCCGATGTGCGATTATAATACTGGTTCTTCCACGCGTCAATTCCATGATTCCGCTCTGGATTTGCCTCTCGGTATCAGGGTCGATGCTGGATGTCGCTTCATCAAGCACCAGTATTTTGGGGTTACTGGCCAAAGCACGGGCAAAAGATAATAATTGACGCTGGCCAGAGGAAATACCCGCTCCGCCCTCTTTCAAGTCCTGTTCATATTTAAAAGGCAGGCTGTTGATAAAGTTATGTGAGCTTACGGCTTGCGCGATGGACTCAACTTCTTCCTGCTCCATGCTTTCGTTGCCCAGTCGAATATTATCTGAAATATTGCCTGAAAATAAAAACACATCTTGCTGAACCAGTGCTATCTGGCGGCGCAAATCATATTTGTTGATATCCTTTATCGATTTACCATCAAACAGGATGTCCCCTTTCTGGATATCATAAAAACGGCACAGGGCATTTATCAACGTGGATTTCCCTGATCCGGTAGTGCCGACAATAGCAAGGCTTTCGCCTTCCTGTAGGCTGAAGTTGATATTTTTCAAAATAAAGTTGTTGTCATTATATGCAAACCAGACATTCTTGAACTCCACCTCTCCTTTTATTTTGAAGCCAGGGTGAGATGGATTATGGTCGGGTAACTGCTCAGGAGTATCCAGTAATTCAAAAATTCGCTCTGAAGAGGCCATGGCTGTCTGAATGATATTGAATTTTTCCGCAAGGTCTCTGACCGGATCGAAAAATTTCTGCAAATACTGAATAAATGCGACCAGGACACCCAACTGAATCTCATTCTGAACAAACCTGCCTCCCCCATACCAGAAGATTAACCCGATAGCCAGGGAGCTAAAAAAATCTATGGAAGGCATAAATACAGCATTGTAGCGAACCGTTCTCAGGTCTTCATTAATTCTATCCCGGTTAATATCTGTAAAGTTTTCGTAGTTTGCCTTTTCCAGGTTGAAACACTGGACCGTATCTACTCCCGAGATGTTCTCTTCCAGGTAGGAGTTGAGTTCAGAAACATGAGCCCGGTTTTTTCTGAGTGCATCACGCGCCCGAATCCTGTAAAGACGAGTACCCCATGCCAGCAAGGGGAAAACCGTGCAAACAACAAGAGTCAGTCGCCAATCCAGGTAAACCATGACAGCAAAAATACTTACAAGTGTAAAGAGGTCATTGAAAATAAGGATAAGGCCTGTAGTCAGCATTTCATTAAGAACTTCAACATCATTAACCACCCGGGTGATCATTTTACCGATCGGGTTTTTGTCAAAATACGAAAATGACATTTTATGGATGTGTGCAAACACTTTCGAACGCAGGTCAAACATTACTTTTTGACCTATATACTGCATCAGATAAGTCTGGGAAAACTGAAACACAAAGGAAGCAACCAGCACGACCAGATACAAGCCAGCAATGAGATCAAGACCTTCAAGGTCAGAAACTTTTATGTAATCATCAATTACGATTTTGGTAAGGTAGGGACCAGCCAGATTTAGCAGAGAGACCCCCATTAAGAAGAATATTGCAAGCACCACCCATTGGCTGTATGGCTTCAAATAAACAAGCACCCTCTTAAACAATGCCCATTCACGATAACGGTCTTTCATATTTTCCATTTTGAACCTGGTGGTCACAGCAAAACCTCCAGCTCTTTGGCCAGGGACTGGTTGTTGACCAGCCCCGCATAAACTCCTCCATCACGCATAAGAGAAATATGACTTCCCTGCTCAATAATTTTTCCTGCATCCATCACAATTATATTGTCCGCGTTGCGGACGGCCGATAGCCTGTGGGAAATGATAAAGGTAGTGGTTTGAGCAAGATGTACCTGGACATTCCTTAAAATTTCTTCTTCGGTATCAGAGTCAAGGTTTGAGAAAGCATCATCAAGAATCAGAACCTCGGGTTCCGATAAGAGGGCTCTCGCCAAGGCAACCCTTTGCTTTTGACCACCTGACAAAGACACTCCACGTTCACCGATCAAAGTATCCAACCCCTCAGGGAACCGGGAAATATCTTTGCTCAAGCCTGCTCTACCTATTATTTCTTCAAGCTCAAGATTCGATTTTCTTCCCAAAACAATATTGTTACGAATGGATGTGGAAAATAAAAATGGATCCTGGCTTACATAGCCTATGGCCTCTCTCAGGGAGGAGAGAGAGAAATCTTTTATAGGGCGGCCTCCTACTATTAAAGATCCTGAGGATGGTTCATATAATCGTAAGAGCATTTGAGTCAAAGTGGTTTTTCCTGAACCGATCACCCCCACTACTCCCAGTGTATGACCTTTAGGAACTTTAATTTCAATTCCATCCAGGCTTGGTTTTTTTTCTCCGGGATAGCAAAAAGT
>WAHY01000006.1:109030-126564 GCA_009873635.1 Nitrospinota bacterium | reverse complement strand
ATTGGACTTTGCTCATGTGCGGTATCTGCCGCTTTTGGAGGGCAACTTCTCTTTTCACAATGCTCTGGAATTACCCATAGATGAGTACAGTTCTTTTCTCAAGGTCGCCGCAGCCTGCCGGCCAAAATTCGCGGTTCCCGGTTCTGCGGGATTCAAATACCGTGACGAGTATGGATTTCTCAATCAATATTCTTTTCCAACCACTCAGGAACAGTTTCTGAGGGATCTGAAAGATTTTTGTCCTGATATTAATAGCAGCGTGTTTTATCCCGGTGATAGGGCCATCATTTCAAAAGAAGGAGTTGAGATACAAAAGTCTTCTTCTGACTTTGTGAAAATAAGAGACGATGATGGTCATAAATTGGAGTTTAAACCTGTCGCTGAGGTTCCGCCTATTCGCACAAGAACTAAAGACAAAGCAGAACATGAAAAGCAGTGGGAGGCAGTGGTCGATTTTATTGAAAACCGGTTTGTCGAGATACTGGTTGAGAAAAAAGCCGTGCAAAGCTGGGTGGATTGGAAGGTGGCCTACCAACTTGAACTATTTGGGCAGGATGGTTCTGAAATATGGTGCCTGGATTTTGCTGGCGAGGACGCAAACATCATTAAGGGGCGTATAGGAAAAATTAATATTTATGAAGGCATTGCCTGTTCTGAACTCTATAGCCTGATACAAAATGAAACGAGTTGGGACTTTGTCGGTATTAACGGTCAGTATCGAACGTTTAATGATATCTACAGGGTCAGGATGGGTGAGTTCGAACACTGGACTAAAAAAGATGAAAAATTTCCCCAACCTTTAACGGAAGTCTTTCCAGCTGGAAAAGAGATGGACCGCACAAAATTTATGCTGGATGTGAAACGCTGGAAAGGTAAAAAAGGTGTTGAAACCGGGTCATAAATTTAGAGATTTAACCTTTGAGAATTGCCATTGACAGGGTAGGGGCAAGGGGGTAGAATCCTAATCTTCCTAAATTACAAGTAGTTATGAACGTAGCGTGGCGGTGTAGCTCAGGTGGTTAGAGCATACGGCTCATATCCGTAGTGTCGGGGGTTCAACTCCCTCCACCGCTACCATTTTTTAAGGAACTTCATTTTTAATTTAACCAGTTCTTTCGAATTTGCTTAGAAGTAATGAACCTACTCCCTCCTGATGAAACAGATGAAGTCATTTGCAAATGCTTTCAGGTTGACGAAAAAACTATTCGCGATGCTATCGCTAAAAATGACTTGAAGGATATTGACTCAGTCACAGAAGCTTGTGAAGCAGGTGGAGGGTGTCACTCCTGCCATATTCTTATCCAATTATTTCTCGACCAGCATCAGGAAAAATCCTCCAACGTGGAAGAACTTGTCCACGAGCACGGTAAGAAGGTGAAAAAGAAGGGTATTCTAAGTCGTTTCTTCAAAAAAGTGTAGTTTCCCAAACTCTGATTTTGTGGTTGTTTAACATCCCTTTAGAGGGCTGTTGCTAATCTTGCTTTTTTTATCAAAAGTGTTCTTTATTCTTAATTTTCTTTCCAAAATCACAAGCTTTTGATAATTTGATTCAGTAATGCAGTAAATTTTAACCTTATAATCCCGAAATAAAATGAAACCAGAAAATTTTATTTTATACAGTGGCGGTGCCCAGGGCACTGAGGCAGAATTTGGCAAACAAGCGGAGAAGGCAGGTGTTCAGGAAGTTAATCTAACTTTTGATGGGCATAAAATTTTCAGGTCGCGCGGGGTAAGGGTTTTAACGTCTGAAGAACTACTAAAGGGAGATGTAAGCCTGGCATATATCTCCAAATTGATGAATAGAAAGTTTAATACCGGCAAACTTTTTAAAAAGGTTTTGCAAAGTATCTGGCACCAGATAAATTGCTCTGAAGAAGTATTTGTGGTGGGGCAAATTCTTGATGATGATACTGTTAAAGGTGGAACCGGTTGGGGAGCGGAATTCAGTAAGTTGTGTAACAAACCCCTTCATGTTTTTGATCAGGAACAGAGTCACTGGTTCAAGTGGACTGGCAGTAATTGGAAAAAAGTTAATCAACCTAAAATAAAGCAAAAACATTTTGCTGGAACCGGGACCAGATTTTTAAATGCTAAAGGTAAAAAAGCTGTTAAGGATTTGTTTGAAGTCTCATTCAGTAAGTAAATCACTGTGAAATCCCTCCGCGCTGCTTATTTTGATTGTTATTCCGGAATTAGCGGCGATATGATCCTGGGTGCTTTAATTGATTTGGGTGTGAGTGCGACCAAAATTCGCAAAGCTCTGGGAACGATTGACCTCAAGAACTATAAATTAAAGGCCAGCAAGGTTAAGCGGGGTCTCATATCCGGCACAAGTGTCAAGGTCGAGGTAGCCAGGACAAGACATTCTCATCATAAGGCCAGGAAATATTCTGATATTAAAAAGCTGCTTTCCAATTCTGACCTTTCTTCAACGGTCAAAAAGAACTCTCTCGAAGTTTTTAAACGCATAGCCAGGGTGGAAGCGGCCGTCCACAACACAACTATGGAAAAAATCCATTTTCATGAAGTTGGAGCTGTTGATTCGATTGTTGATATTGTGGGAGGGGTGGTTGCCATTGAATCGTTGAAGATAGATAAAATTTATGCTTCTCCACTTAACCTGGGTGAAGGATTTGTAGAATGCGCTCACGGTAGCTTGCCTGTTCCGGCACCAGCAACATTAAAATTGCTTAAGGACATTCCTGTTTTTTCCAATGGTATAAAAAAAGAGTTAACGACTCCTACCGGTGCGGCGATGATTGGGTTTTATGCAGATGGCTTCGGATCTCTTCCAAAAATGCGAGTTGTTGGTGACGGGTATGGGGCAGGGGACCACATTATCCCTTCAATGCCCAACATGCTAAGGATTGTTCTTGGGGAGATAGACTCTGAACCTGGCGATGAATTTGTTGTTATCGAAACCAATATTGATGATATGAATCCTGAGTTTTATGAAACTGCGATGGACTCGTTATTTAAAGCTGGCGCTCTTGATGTTTATTTGAATCCGGTAATCATGAAAAAGAGCCGGCCGGCAAACAAAATTTCTGTTCTTTCATTAAAAAAGGATGTTCAATGTTTAATTGAAATACTTTTAAGAGATACTTCCAGTTTCGGAGTGCGATTTTATCCGGTCGACAGGACGGTTCTAGATCGTGAGATTAAAACGGTTAAAACTTCCTGGGGGCCGGTAAATATAAAGATAGGGAAATTAAATGGAAAATCGTTACAGGCCTCGCCTGAATATGAAGATTGTAAAAAATTATCTTCAAAAGCCAGGATAAATATAAGCAGGGTTTATGATGAAGCAAAAAGCTTAGCCACCGCCTTCTTAAAGTAGTTTTCTCTATATTCGAGCCTTCCGACTCTTTACAACTATATATTTATAATTCGCTGCTAGCAGACTTGTTGGTTGGCTGCTAAATGTTGGTGTGTGCCTGTTTAACTATTGAAATTATTTGGTTTTATGCAAACCTATTATAGTGTAGAAGGGTTAACTGTTCCGATAGGAGGTTTGTATGCCTGTTCAATTTGTTCATTTAGATAGCGGGGAAACGGACACCACTGAGTCTTTCTTTTCAGACCATTTCTTGAGAGCGCGTATTGATGACAACAAACCTTCCAGTAAAGGATATGATCCCATATTTGAAGTAGGGAGAAATGCCAACTGGCTTCAAGAGCATGAAAAAGAAATCAAACAAAATAATCTTGAATATGAAGAAGATGTCAACCAATACATCTGCTTGATGTTGGCTGAAATGGTCAATCCCAGGTCGACAGTCCTGGCCAGGCAATATCTGGTAGGTGCAAATTCGGATGCTGGCCAGATTGCTATTGACTTAAAGCTCCAATCCCAGAAATACCAGGTCTACAGGATTAATGCTGATTTTCTGCTTTTTCACCTTGGTTTGTTCAGTTCTTATACTAACATTCTTGGAAATAAATATTTTGATAAGGGCGGATCCTATTATAACGCAGCGGCTTGCAGTTTAAGAAATGCCAGAGGTGGGCGCTCTGGTTTGTCAGATGTTTTAGAAAAGCTCTCTCTAAAGTTCGGTAAATATGTTGACATATTAAGATATATGAAAAACCAGTCCTCAAACTATTTCAGCTTTCATTTTAAGTTTTCTAATGAAGATATGGTGCGATTTCAAAAATTACAGTTCGAATGAGAATTGACCTTTCATGAATCGCCAGGGTTTGTTTTGATGATGAATAATGGAATAAAATATTGACAAATAATATCTAATGCTTCTATATTGGCATATCAAAATTTTAAAACTTGAAGTAAATTTATGTCCCTGAATATAAAATTAACGATATTGGCTGTCTTTTTTGTGTTCTTGAGTACCTCTAATGCGTTTGCCGGTATTCATGAGCACGAAGGCCATCAACATCATCAAAGCTCTATAGCTTCCCCTTTTGATGGTAAAAAGGAAGTCCGCTCTTTGCACTGTCTGTTAAGGGGGCATACTGGTCAACCTATTTGTCCACATAGTTCCGATAAGGGGCAAAGAGCGATTATAG
The DNA here is from genome assembly GCA_009873635.1 of Nitrospinota bacterium. Taxonomy (NCBI): domain Bacteria; kingdom Pseudomonadati; phylum Nitrospinota; species Nitrospinota bacterium. The sequence continues at coordinate 122,037 of WAHY01000006.1, read as the reverse complement.
CTTCAGAATGTGGCGGTAAGACTTCCGGTAATAACTCTGCTACTGCATCATTCAGTAGCGATTTTGCCGAATCACATTTCTTTTTGTTTGACCATAACTCCCCAGATGAAAATCTCACCCCTGTGATTATTCTGGGTTATCACCGCTTTCCCGATTCACTCGACCCACCTCCCTCGGTTTAATTCCACACTTTTTTATTTTCTGAATTAAATTTCACGTAGCTTTTAAGAGCAACTCAAGACCTGTTTGTATTGCTTGTTGAGTTGTTTTATATGCTTTGCATTTTCTTTTCCGGCCATATGTACGCGTTTGAAAAGTTATGCGGAACTTGAAGTTGCGCGGCATTTCCAATTTTTATTTCACTTTAGGAGGAAGTTCTGTGTATTGCTCTATACGATGTATATTTTTATTAATGTTTTTAATAACAGCGATTTGTCCTGCTTCCCTGGTCCATGCGGAAGATGAAAAGCCTCTTACTATGGACGAATTGATTGTCGCAGCTCCTAAAGCCGAAATTCGTGATACTTTTGATGATTTCATGCCTATACCTTCTGCTAAAGTTAAGGTGGATAGGGCAGAAATAGATTCGATCAACACTATTTCAGCTGAAGATACGGTCCGCTATGCTCCTAATCTTGAAATAAGGCGTCGTTATTTTGGCGATCCAAACGGAGTTATTTCCATGCGTGGTAACGGAAACTTCCAAACCGCACGCCATATGCTGTTTGTCGATGGTTTTCCTCTTCACAGTATGCTGAGAACACGGTGGAACGGTGCGCCTCAATGGAACTTTGTGGCTCCTGATGAAACGGAGTCTGTCAATATTACTTATGGTCCTTTCTCTCCAAAGTATAGTGGAAACGCCATGGGTGGTGTGATTGATGTTGTTAGCAGACATCCTCAGGGTGAGGAGTGGGCTCTGCAAACTACTGGTTGGTTTCAGGATTGGGAGGTTTTTGAAAGTAAAGGACTGGCGCCGGGCTACAAAACATTTTTTGCCCATGGTAATAAGGTTGGTAATCTTTCTTACTATATGTTTTACAACCGGCTTGAGACCCAATCTCAACCAACAAACATCACAATCCTAAATAACGTTTCAGCAGGTGCGGGAACCGCGGTAACAGGTGTCAAGAACTTTATAGACTCCCGGGTACGCGATTCAATAGCTTATGCTGATGATGGGGAAGAAAGCATTGTCAATGATTTGTTTAAAATAAAAATGAATTATGAGTTTTCCTCCCAACTCAAGTTAAGAGGAATGATCGGATATCTTGACCGTTCTAGAAAACAGGAAAATGTTAATAACTATATCAGGGATGCCAATGGTAATAAACTTTGGACAGGTACTCTAAGTTTTAATGGAAAAGCATTTACTGTAGCTGAATCTCACTTCAATGTTTCAAGGCAAGATAAACAAGACCTTCTTGCAGGAATAGGTGCCAGTGGGCAGTTTGGTGGTGGATGGAATTATGATGCTGTTTTGAGCGCCTATACAGTTTTGTCAGATATCTCGAGGCAATCAGATGAAAACCCGGACTCTCCTAACTTTGATAACAGCGGCCGAATTACAGAGTTTGCACATACAGGTTGGCAATTATTTGAACTAAGGTTTGATAAAGATAAATTTCTTGATCACTCGGATCTTGCATTTGAGGGAGGGTATCATTACGACCATGCTAGACTTGAAGTTAAATCTTATAATACTTCAGACTGGAAAAATTCTGATTCAGATGATCAGGATAGTACATTCAGGAACTCAAGCGGTGGTCAAACTGATACGCATGCTGTTCATGGTAACCTGGGCTGGAAGTTTTCACCTAAATGGGATTTGCAGGTTGGTGGACGTGCTGAAGCATGGCGTTCCTTCAACGGTTTTAAACATGAAGCTTCTGATGAAATAGGTGGGCACTTAGAACGTGATGAGGTGGCTTTTTCTCCCAAAGTATCTCTTGGATTTAAGCCCAATGATAATCTGGATTTGCGGTTTTCTCTTGCCCGGTCTACCCGTTTCCCGCTGCCAGAGGAGTTATTTGAAAATGTTGATGACTTACAAAATAACAATATATCCACTCCTGGTTTGAAACCCGAGGTAGGTAACCACGCCACAATCATGGTTGGGCATTATAAGGCTGATTCCACGACTCAGTTAAATATGTTTTTCGATGAAGTTACCGATACCATTTTCAGTGATCAGGATATAACGGGTAACACCACCACAAATACTTTTGTTAATATCGATAAAGTCAGGACGTTTGGTGTTGAGTTCGTTGCAAAGCGGAGAAATTTTATAGTGTCAAAGCATGATTTTGATTTCAACATTTCTTATACAAACTCTGAAATCAGACAGCACAACTCAAACCCATCCACGGCCGGAAACAATTTGCCCCGCGTCCCTGAATGGAGAGCCAAGTTCCAATCTTTGTACCACATTAATAATCGTTGGGATGCCATGGTCGCGGGTCGATGGCAGGACAAGGCGTTTGGACGAATTCAGAATGATGACATTCTCGAAGGTGATGGTGGCCAGGATGAATATTTCTTCATGGATCTAAAAACCACCTATCGCCATAAGTATGTGAATGCCTCCATTGGTATTAATAACCTGACTGATGAACAGGCGTTTACAGGACCGCATCCTTTTCCCAATAGGACTTATTCGATTGATTTCAAATGGAACTTGATGTGAGAAGTATAAGCTTTATCTTTTACAGCTTTGCGGGTAGTGCCAGGAAGCAGGAATTATGACTAACTGCTTTCTATTACGATATGGAAACTCTTGTGGTTGGTCAAGAGCTTTCATTGTTTTGTGTTCGTCTCCTCCTAAGCGAACACAATAGAATCGTTTAACGCCCGGTTCTTTGTGTTTCAAAGATCCGGGTCGTTATCCGCTTCTAAAAAATGTAACTTCATTTTTTAAGTTTATTGGAGATACTTTCCATGTTGAAAAAAAATATTGTCATTTTGTTAAGCATTTCGTTTCTTTTTTCCTGCGCTTCAACTGGGAACAATCACTCAGAGAAAAGAAATTCCGGAGCTATTAAGTTGGGTGATGTTATTTGGGAAAACTCTCCACGTACTTTGCTGGAAGGCAATGATGCGCAGTTACTGGTCCGAACTTCTGAGTCAATGAACATGATTTATGCAAGACATAACGATAAAGGCAAACAAAATCTGTTCATGACAAAAACAAAGAATATTGGTGATAGCTTTTCCGGTTCTGTCCCAGTAAATTCTAATGTGGATGAGGTGAGCGCGCATGGTGAAAATGGGCCCAAATTAAGGCAGGGAAAAGGTCGGGGTATTTTTGCCGCATGGGTTGGGAATCGTGACATTAAATTCGCGCGTTCGATGAATTTTGGGAAAAGTTTTTCGCCTTCCATTAAAGTAAATGATGATTCGGGTAAAGCTTCTCAATCGTTCTTCACAATGGAAGTTTCTCCTGAGGGAACAATCTATGTGATCTGGTTGGATGGGCGTGATAAAAAGTCAGGCAAGCCCGGTACTTCATCGGTTTATATGGCTCGTTCAATAGATCAAGGCAAGTCCTTCGAGAAAAACATCAAGATTGCGGGAGATGTTTGTCCGTGTTGCAGAACAGCTTTGGCTTTTGGTGATAATGGCGAGATATTCGCCTCATGGCGTCATGTCTTTAATGATGATGAACGAATCATTGTCGTTGCTAAATCATTGGATGGAGGCAAAACCTGGGGTGATCCGGTAAAAGTCGCGAATACGGGTTGGAAGATAAATGGCTGTGCCCACTCGGGACCTGCTATGAAGTACCTGAATGGAAAATTATATGTGACTTGGTATACCGGAAAAGATAACAAGGCTGGTTTGAAGTTTGCCTACTCAACAGACCAGGGAACAAGTTTTCATGCTTCAAGAAATTTGCATGGTGATATTCTGGACGCAAATCATCCAAACATAACAGTGATTGAGGATGAGGCCTGGGTCATTTTTCAAGGGCGTGATCCAAGTCAAGATGGTGGATGGGGACCTGAAAAAGCCTGGCTTGTAAGGGTGAATTCGGATGCAGAACTTTCAAACCCTTCACCTCTTCCTTCTACAGGTGGGGGTGTCATTTATCCATATTTATTTAAAGGAAATGGTGGTCGTGTATATGCTACCTGGACAGAGTTTGGTAAAGGAGGCTCAAAGGTAATACTCTGTCGAGGGAGGATTCAATCCTGATGAAAGAAAAGCCTTAACTGTAGGAAGCATTAATCGGGTTGGGGGACTATAGTCCCTGCTTATTCATGTACTCATCAAAGTGCTTCTGGTACATGATGTCCCATTCTGGTGAGCCTTCGCGGGGTGCGTTGGCATAGGTGCTTAGAATGCGTCGAGCTTCAGCATCGGCTTTATCATCATACTGGAGAATATCAGTCATCACTCTCGTGATTTCCAGACGAATATCATTGAGTTCGACTTTGTAGTCCAGTTCGTCCCGTTTTGCAAAATCTCTTATGATCAGGCTGCTTATGTGGTTGATCTTTTCTCGGCTGATTTTCATTTTTTGAAATAATTAAAGAATGAGGCCGCGTTCACGGACTAATTTTGATTTCACCATTTGGAACACCCTCCCATAATCCATCATGTCTCTTTCATACTCTTGAGTTTTAGATTCCAGCAGGGTTTTCACTTCTTCATTTAACCTGTCTTCTACCATCAAATCTTCAGTAATTATATTGTTAACGATGGCTTGTAGTTTTTCAGAAGGTTCTTCCCAGACAATCAACTCTTTCTCAGTCAGGGTTTGAACAATTTTTTTTGAAAGAAGTTCAGTAAGTTCTTTTGTGATACGCATTGTTAGAGAAAATAAATTTCAGCTTTTAATAATATGATTTAATCCTGCCTGATCAGTCAGTACCTTTTTCACCAATAAACAAAAAACAGTTTGTGTCTGTCACCTGGATATCTACGATTGGAGTCTCTTGCTGATTCAACTCCTGAATGACCTTGTTTACCATTGTCTCAATTGCTGTAGCACCTTCTTCGGCAATATCGAGCACCCTGATACCTGTTACTTTTTGCTTATTAAGGGACATACAATTTGAAATTAACCCGGATTGCCATCCTTTGCAGTATACCCTTTCCCATTGTATTTAAAGGAGAAAGGAGCCTAAAAGTGCGACTGAATTTTCTGGTATTATCCACTATTTACATGTTGTAATCAATATTTATTGAGAAAACAGGGGCCAAGTGATAGTTAGAGCTTTGTTTAAGAAAGATTATTGAAATTGTTCATTCAATTGAGTAAGATTACGTAATAAATATAACTCTTGAAAACACAAAAAGTTGCGGGAACATGGCGATTTTCCAGGTTCCCAATTTTTATTTGCGTTTGAGCTCAGAATTTCATTTGCGAGGGACTTTGTGGTCAAAGAAATAAGTTTTACTGAAAAAATACCAGTCACCCATCATCTGATTGAGTTAAAAAACAGATTGGTGCAAGTGACTTTGGTCGTTGCGATCTTTTTTGGTGTTTGTTTTTATTTTATCGACTTTCTTTTGTTGTGGCTGCAAGACCCGCTGCCTTCCAAATATGCTGACCTTACTTTTATAACTCCCACAGAACCCTTTTTCACAGCTATGAAGGTATCCTTCATGGGTTCTATGTTTATTTCTATGCCATGGATTTTATACCATGTCTGGGGATTTATTGCTCCGGGTTTGAAAGTTAAGGAGAAAAAGATTACGGCATTATTTGTCGCCTTTGGAACGCTATTTTTTCTTTTTGGCGGGTTGTTCTGCTATTTCCTGGTTGTTCCACTAGGGCTTAAGTTTTTACTGAACTATGGCACTGAGTGGTGGAAGATGCAGGTCACCATCGGGTATTATTTCTCTTTTGTTGTTAAGATAATCCTGGCCTTTGCTTTCGCCTTCCAAACCCCACTCATAATGGTTTTGTTGACCAAGTTTGGAGTTGTCAATACCATTAAAATGAAGCTCTATCGTAAATGGGCGTTTCTTTCAACGTTTGCCCTGGCGGCTGTGTTAACCCCTCCTGATATTATCACCCAAGTTTTATTGGCATTTCCTCTTTATGGTTTATATGAGTTTGGTGTTGTTGTTTCCCGGTTTTTTGAGGACCCCAAAAACCGTGAATTGGCATTTAAACAAATGCAGGCGGAGGCGGAAGCCAATAAGGCCGCTAAAGAGGCGGCGAAAAGAGCGGCGATGGCAGCTAAATCTTCCAAAAAAGCTCGTAAGGCTTCCTGATTAAACAATAAAAACCAGGGCGGAAATCAATCGCGGATAGTGAAATACGATTAAATATTCTGCGATAGCAAATCCGGCATGTATCAAAACTGGAGCTAATACTGAGCCGCTTAATCTGAGCAGTCCCGTAGCGACCATTCCCAGAAATAAGTTTCCCAGACTGAAATCAAACTGAAACAGGCAAAATAGAAGCCCGCTACTGATGATAGCTTGTCCTGTATTTTGTGTTTTTAACAGGTTTTTAATAACCAGCCCTGTTAAAAATAGCTGATTAATGAAAGGGACTATGATAACGGGGAATAGTTTGCTGGTTAGAGACCTGTTGAATCCCATTTCATCAGGCGATCTCATATCGGCGCCGGTGAACAACTCAGATTGTGATAATCCTGTGCTTACAAGTAAACTATCTAAAAGTGGGACACTGATGGCAGGGAGCGTTCCTAATAATAAACCAATCGTTACTGATTTGCGGACATCTTTGAGGCCAAGCTGTTGTGCTGAAACCTGCTTTGATAAGATGATTATTGTCAGGGCCAGGGAAAAATAAAGGGTTGGCCAGTACTCATAAATAAACCTGTTACCGGGAAAAACCAGATGGATTGTAGGGAAGACAACTGCAAAGTAAATAACTAGAATGGGAGTGAGTATATTCACCTTTTCATATTTTAGAAAATCTTGAGTTTGTTTGAGATTTGCCAGTTCAATTATGGGAGTTTTTATTTTGGGGTGTTTTCTCGGGTGAGTCTGCCAGATATATGTGGAGGTTCTTGTTTATCTGATTTTTTACCACTTATGTGCTTATCTGTATCAGCAGGGATACCTAAGCCACTAATGTGTCTGTATGTGTTTATTTTGTCTTCTGAATAAAGTTCATCCTGCAAAAGGGTGGCGTTGATATAAAATCCACCGAAGATAAGTGCCGATAGTATGCAGGATTCAAGGAATATGTTTTTCCACATTTAACGGGTTGGTTAAGTTGAACAAAGCCAATTTTATTTTAGAATTTTTTGCCTGTAATTACAACAAATTAGCCATTTAAAACTGCCAGGTTGACAAAACCTGTTTCTTTATTTAGTATCACGTTTGAGTTAAACTATCCAAGTAGCCTCCCACCCGGGCGATATATCATCACACAGGACTGGTTGTTCTCCTCGAATAAAATGAGGCCCCAATAAATTACTAAACTGAAAGATGTCATGAAAAAAATTGCTATAGCTTCCGATCATGGTGGATTCGATTTAAAAGAAAGTATTATAGCTCACCTCTTAAATACAGGTTGGGAAGTGGATGACCTGGGCCCGCATAGTGGGGACTCTGTTGATTACCCTGACTACGGTATAAAACTTGCCGAGGCTGTTGCTGAAAAGAAAGTGGAGCGGGGAATTGTAATTTGTGGCACGGGGATAGGTATGTCTATTGTGGTCAACCGTTACCCTGGAATTCGTGGAACCCTGTGTTCGGATCTATTCACTGCGAAGTTATGTCGTGAGCATAATGATTCAAATATTCTTATCATGGGGGGCAGGGTTATAGGCAAAGGGCTGGCTGCTGAAATTGTCAATACCTGGCTCAATACAGATTTTGAAGGGGGCCGTCACCAAAGACGCCTCGATAAAATTACTCAAATTGATTCTAATATCAAGTCTAAAGAAAATCTTTAATTCAAGGAGATAGTTAAATTGTCACTTGCCGATTTTGATCCAGAGATTGCTCAATCCATAAAAGATGAAACCGATCGAGAAAATAATACCCTCGAGATGATCGCCTCTGAAAACTTTGTAAGTGCTGAAGTGCAGGAAGCCCAGGGTTCAGTCATGACGAATAAATATGCTGAAGGTTATCCGGGCAAGCGTTATTACGGAGGTTGTGAGTTTGTGGATACTGCTGAAAGCCTGGCCATTGAAAGAGCAAAAAAAATATTTTCTGCCGAACATGCCAATGTCCAGCCTCATTCAGGTTCTCAGGCTAATATGGCGGTATATCATACTGTCCTCAATCCGGGTGATACGATTCTTGGAATGAATTTGTCACATGGAGGTCATTTGACCCACGGGAGCCCGGTAAACTTTTCAGGCTACACCTATAACGTTGTGGCTTATGGAGTGAACCAGGAAACTGAACAGATTGACTATGATGAAGTCCGAAAACTGGCTGTTGAAAATAAGCCGAAAATGATTATTGTTGGGGCAAGTGCCTATCCAAGAGTGATTGATCCGGTTAAGTTTCGGGAAATTGCTGATGAGGTGGGGGCGACAATAATGACCGATATTGCTCATCCGGCAGGGTTGGTTGCGGCCGGTCTGTATCCATCCCCGGTTCCTCATTCCGACTTTGTCACAACCACCACTCATAAAACTTTACGCGGCCCACGTGGTGGAATGATTTTATGTAAAGAGAAATACGCCAAGGAGGTCAATAAAAAGATTTTTCCTGGCATTCAGGGTGGCCCTCTGATGCACGTCATTGCAGCAAAAGCGGTTGCATTCAAAGAAGCGTTGAGCAACGATTTTGTGGATTATCAAAAGCAGGTCATTGCGAATGCCAAGTGCCTGGCGCAGTTTTTAATTGAGCAGGGATATAAAATTGTCAGTGGTGGCACTGATACTCACCTCATGCTGGTCGATCTACGTCCACAGGGTATAACGGGTAAGGCTGCTGAGGAGGCCCTTGAACAAGCTGGGATCACAGTGAATAAGAATACGGTTCCCTTTGAGACCAGAAGTCCTTTTGTGACTTCAGGAATTCGGATTGGCACTCCTGCGTTAACCACCCGAGGGATGAAAGAGAATGAAATGCGCCAAATAGGAGAGATGATTGTCCAAACCCTCGAAAAAGTTGCGGATGATAGTTTTCATATCGAAACCCGTAAAAAAGTTCGGGAACTCTGCGACCAGTTTCCACTTCATTTAGAACTCACCAATAAGTAAGTTATGAAATGTCCAGGCTGCTCCGGCATGGAAAATAAAGTCATAGACTCCCGCCTGAATAAAGAAGGGACAGTAATAAGAAGGAGGAGGGAGTGTCTCAGTTGCTCCGATCGTTTCACCACATATGAAAAACTGGAACGTTCTTTACCTTTGTTGATTAAAAAAGATGGTCGGCGGGAAGAGTTTGATCGGGACAAGATCATTGAGGGCGTCAGAAAGGCATGTCAAAAAAGACCTGTCAGCATCAAGGATATTGAGGAGATGGTTGACCGTGTTGAGCAATATCTTCAGGAAATGGGAGAAAAAGAAGTCTCTGCTGTAGAGGTGGGCGAAAAGGTCATCAGCGAAATCTATAAACTCGACGATGTTGCCTATGTCCGTTTTGCTTCTGTCTACCGTTCCTTTAAAGATGTCAATGAGTTCATGGTTGAGCTAAAAGAGGTCCTCAAGAGCAAAGAAGGCAATAAATCCCCCGGTGACCACCTGCAATAGGAAAGACATTTCCACTTTCAACTATCAATCCTAAGAAATAAAGCCAGCCATTTGCCCCTGCGGGAGCGGAGAATTACCTCCACCCGTAAAGCCCCAAAGGTTTTCTTTGAGGAAAAGACTGTATAAGAACCTGAAACCATTGCCAGTTGCCCCTGCGGCGAGCAGTTGAATCCCTTAAAACAAAATGTTACGATACATTTCTAATTATTTAAAATAGGCGTATTTTGCACCTGTAGCTGGCCATGGATAAAATTTCGTTCAATCTATCATTAGTGAGTTATCTATTGGCCTCGTTAGGATATTTTGTTTATCTTGCCTACAGGAGGCCGCTGGTTTCGACATTTGCAGGCTGGACTGTGGGTTTTGGTTTGCTTTGTCAAACAGTCACTATAGGAATACGTTCGAGCCAGACGGGTCACGGGCCTTATACAACTTCTTTCGAAGTTGCGTTGTTTCTGGCCTGGCTGATGGTAGTGGTCTATTTTTTGACCGAATGGAAATATAAAATTAAAGATCTGGGGGCTTTTGTAATCCCTCTGGTTTTCATTGTTCTTTTATTTTCAGCTTTTCTTTCTAAAGACGCTGCCATGGTCCCGGAATCTGAGGTGCGGTTTTGGCTGACCATGCATAGAACCTTGTCAATCATGGGATATGCGGCCTTTTCAATCGCATTCGCCGCCGGAATCATGTATTTAATTCAGGAACATCAGGTCAAATCAAAAAAACTTGGAATCATGTATTTCAGGATGCCATCCCTTGAAGTTCTCGATGATTTGAATTTTAAGGTGATTATGGTCGGGTTCCCATTGTTTACCCTTGGATTTATGACAGGATCCATTTGGAATACGCAAATGAATTTGCCGTTTTTCTCATGGGACCTTACCCGGACCTTGCCCTTGGTAGTAGCCTGGTTGATATATAGTCTTGTTTTTTTTGGCAGGATGATGGTCGGGCTACGAGGTAAAAAAGCGGCTCAGGGAGCCATTCTTGGGTTTGTAACAGTAATAGGAACCTATTTTCTGCATATTTTATGATATCAACCGAGCCAAATCTTGTTCTGGTAGGGGTTAACCATAAGACAACCCCTGTAGAAATCAGGGAGAAGCTTGCCTTTAATCAGGTCAAGCTGGAAGCATCCCTGGAACAATTGGTCAATCGCCCGGAAATTGCCGAGAATATTATTCTTTCCACATGTAACCGGGTTGAAATATACGCCCGTGTTGATAATACCGATCAGGGTATTCAACTCCTTAAAGATTTTATTTGTGACTACCACGGTATATCACGGGGTAGTCTGGATGAGTATTTCTACAGCTATACAGACAATCAAGCCGTTGAACACCTTTTCCGGGTTTCAGCCAGCCTGGATTCAATGATTCTTGGTGAGGCTCAAATACTCGGGCAGGTGAAAGATGCCTACAGCACAGCACGCGCCTCAAGCTCTACAGGCCTGGTTCTGAATCAGCTTTTCGAAAAAGCGTTCAACGTTGCAAAAAAAGTACGGGAAGAAACCGGGATTTCAGAGCGTGGGGTTTCGATAAGCTCTGCTGCCGTTGAACTTGCTAAAAAAATCTTTGAGGATTTGGAAAATCACTCGGTGATGCTGGTGGGAACAGGTGAGATGGCAGAGCTTGCCGCAAAACACCTCATTTCCTACGGTGTGAAAACGGTGTACGTGGCAAGTAGAACCTATGAGAGGGCTATTTCCCTTGCTCAGACCTTGAACGGTTGTGCACTGGATTTTGAAGCATTTAAGGAAGAATTACACAGGGCTGATATTGTTATCACTTCAACAGCTTCTCCTAAATTTATTATCCATAAGGAAATGATTGAGCAGGCGATACATAAGAGAAAAAATAAGCCTATCTTTCTCATTGATATTGCTGTACCACGGGACATTGCTCCGGACGTGAACGACCTGGAGAATGTATACTTGTATGACATTGATGACCTCCAAAATGTGGTCAATGCAAATATGGAGGAACGACAGAAAGAAGCCGAAAGTGCTATGGAAATCATTCGGCAGGAGGTCACTAAATTTAACAACTGGTATTCCACCCTTGATGCAGTGCCCACAATTGTAGAAATGCGAAACCGTGCTGAACAAATGCGTAGCATTGAGGTGGATAAAACTCTTAAAACACTCACCCACCTTTCTGAGGAAGACAAGCAGGCAGTTCACCAATTAACCCAATCATTGGTCAACAAGATTCTTCACAAACCCACTATCAATCTGAAAAAGAAAACCCAGTCCTTGGATGGTCATGTTTATTTAAAAGCCATTCGTCACTTATTCCATTTGGACGATTGAATGGAATCCAGAAAAATTAAAATTGGCAGCAGGGGGAGTCCCCTGGCATTGTGGCAGGCTAATTGGATTAAAGATCAATTGGAATCTTTACATCCAGAAATCCCTGTTGAAATTATTATCATCAAAACTTCTGGCGATAAGATTCAAGACGTTCCATTAGCAAAAATTGGTGGTAAAGGATTATTTGTTAAAGAACTCGAAGAATCCATGTTGAATAAAGAAATTGATTTTGCTGTCCACAGCATGAAGGATATGCCCATAAAATTTCCCTTCGCTTTATGCATTGCGGCAGTGACAAAAAGGGAGAACCCTTTTGATGCTTTGATTTCTAAAAACAACATTCAGCTTGCTGACCTTCCGAAAGGCGCCAGGGTTGGAACAGGCAGTTTAAGAAGGATTTCGCAATTGCTTCATTATCGTCCAGATCTGGACCTGGTTCCACTTCGGGGAAATCTTGAAACGAGGATTAAAAAACTGGATACAGAAGGATTAGACGCGATCATTCTTGCTGCCGCAGGGCTCATTCGAATGGGATGGGAAGACAAAATTTCAGAAATCATCAGCCCCGATATTTTATTGCCAGCAATGGGGCAGGGCGCCGTTGGCATTGAGGCTCGGAAACATGATGTCGACAATCATATCCTTCTTGCTGAAATGGATGATGAGGATACGCATTTGGCTCTGGATGCAGAAAGAGCTGTAGTCACACAGCTTGAAGGCGGTTGTAATGTGCCAATAGGCGCATTTGCAACAATAGAAGATAATGAGATGACCTTGAAAGGGTTGGTCGCCAGCCTTGATGGCAAGACAGTCTACAAATCTGAGTCAAAAGGCAACAAGGTAGACGGTAAAGCTCTTGGACGTGAACTGGGCAACAGGTTGTTAGAAATGGGTGGCGATAAAATCATGAAGGAAATTCATTCCAGTTAAATGAACTCTTTTATGAAAATAAAACTAAAGCCAAACTTCCTTGTTTTTTAATCTTTGCAAACCCATTTCCCATGCGGCATCTCTAAATATATAATTGTCATTATTTTGCATGCGTGAATATG
>WAHY01000006.1:105132-108931 GCA_009873635.1 Nitrospinota bacterium | reverse complement strand
CAGTTTTGTAGATCAGGTTTTCAACATATTTTCTGACACCCGTTTGACTGACTTTAATCATATATTCGTTGTCGATGGTCAAATTTCTTTCGACCGCACAACCGATCACTCCCCCGGCATTCACGATAAAATCTGTGAGCGATAAGATTTTACGCCTGTGATGAAGATAATATTCTGCAGGCATACTGCTTGGAGTGTTTGCGCCCTGTAAAATATAACGGCACTGAATTCGGTCTATATTTTTTGCTGTGATGGCATCGGGCCTGGCTGATGGAATCAGGATGTCGCAGGGAGCCTCTAAAAGCCAATCCAGCTTTTCCGCAGAAAACTTTTTTTCTATATCTAATGGGTAATTCAATAATCCGCCAGGTTTGTGACGAATTTGATTCAATGTGTTTGCATCTAACCCTTTAGCATTCCACAAAGCAATATTTATATCAGAGGCGCCAACCAAAGTAGCTCCTGATTCCTGTAGTTTCATGGCGATAGGAGCTCCTACATTTCCAAAGCCTTGCACCACAAACTTTGAGTTGGATAAATCCAATGATTCCTCTAAAGACTCAAGGGTTTTAGCAGCGGCAAATAACCCGTGGGCGGTGAGTCCCCATTCATCGATAGGAATACCGCCATTTTCAATGGGCCTTCCTGCTCCACCTCGCGAATGATTTTCCGTTCCCAACTTGCTGGAATGCGTATTGTGTATTATTTGTATATCATTTTCATTAGTTCCCATGTCTGGAGCAGGAGCATATTCATCAAATTCGTACAAGCATTCAGCAAGGTTTTCCATGAACTCTTGCCTGAGTTCACGGTTAACAACCATTTCATGAGACTTTAGAATGACACCTGCTTTGCCACCGCCATAGGGTAAGCAGGCGGCACTATTCTTTAAGGTCATGACACGTGCCAAACGCATTATTTCGTTCAAGCTGAGATCCTCGACCATCCGTATGCCGCCAAGGCCAGGACCTCTATCAATGTTGTCTACACATATGTATCCCCAGATAGATTGGTTGTCAGGATCAATTATTTTGTAAGATTTATGGGTTGTAAATCCTGAAGATATATTAAAGCGGTCAGTTTGGTCCTTGTCGGAAAATGCGACTAACCTCAGGCTTTTGGGAGGTTCAAACATAAGTGTTTCTTCTTGGCTTTGTGGAATTGAGTGCCTATAATTGGACGACGCAAAACCAATGTATATCATTTTAACGACTATAAAACATGTTTAAAAAATCACTTTTGACTGAAGATATTGAGTCGCTTGTGAAAACTGCTTTGGAAGAAGATTTAAAGAGTGGTGATATCACAACTAGAAATATTATACCTGAAGGCCACCTTTGTGAGGCGGAGGTGACTGCCAAGTCTTCACTGATATTATCTGGGTTGGATATCTTTAAGGCCGTTTTTAAGAAGTTGGATTCTGACACTGAATTCTTGTTGGAACCTTTTCATGATGGTGATTCTGTGACAGAAGGTTCAACGATTATCAAGTTTCGTTGTGATGGTATAAAAATTCTAGAAGGAGAACGGTCAGGGTTAAACATATTACAATGGCTAAGTGGTATCGCTACGCTTACAAGAAAGTATGTAGATAGAGCCAAGCCTGTGGTTGTCCTGGATACGAGAAAGACAACTCCCGGTCTAAGAGTTTTTGAGAAATATGCAGTTTCTTGCGGCGGTGGTACGAATCACCGGTTTGGATTGTATGATGCTGTGATGATTAAAGATAATCATATAAAATCTGCCGGGAGCATTTTTCGATCCGTTGAAAAAGTACGTGAAGCCCTGGGTAATACAAATAAAATTGAAGTCGAAACTCAAAACCTTGAAGAAGTTCAGGAAGCCCTGGAAAACAAGGTCGATATAATAATGCTCGATAATATGAACATAGATACGATCCATGAGGCTGTTAAAATAATCGATGGTCGGGCAAAAATTGAAATCAGTGGTGGTGTGACTTATGAAACACTTGATGAAATATCTAAAACCGGCGCGGACTTTGTATCCATCGGTGCATTAACCCATTCTGCACCTGCGGTGGATATCAGTATGAATATAATCGACTCTTAAACTATGCCTTGCAAAGACACGACAGCACAAATAACCGTTATATTGGATGAAAATGATTGTCTGGTTAATTTCGATTACTCTAAATTAACATGCCAGAAACCAGTTGGCGGAGGAACAGGTTTCGTCGAGTTTTGCAAAGGTCAACCTATCAACAGAATTATCGAACTTGAGTTCAGTGATTTGGTGGTAGACCTTGGGCTTACAAATACAGAAGAACAATTCTTATTGTATTTGGAATGGGATGCCCTCGGAGCAGCCCTGGAGCAGTATCTTGGGTGTCAAGATAAAGTGGATACCGGCAAATATCAAATTGCCACAATAGCCTACGAGGAAGACAAGGTGGAAATCCGCCAAATGGTAGCATCCCCAGAAGATATGCCCAAGATTATACCTTGCCGAAAGCGACTGACAAATTAATCGTTCGGATAAAGACGAACTAATCGGACATACCCCTGGGAATAGTCCTGGTCAAATTGTTGAGAGTTTCCTGAAGTGTAAGAAAAATAAAAAGCAGCTTGTTGATCAAAAGGTAGACACCAGGATGCATTTCCACCGCCTGGCGCAAAAAGTGGGTCAATGTGTAACTCGGTATTGGATCGACCTATGATGGTGCATTCAGGAATATAAATCTTTTCAATTTCTTCTTTTTCTGGAATTCGCCAGTCGTGGTAACCAAGATAATCTTTCTTATTCATTTCATCGACAAATTGAAGGGCTTCTTGAAACGTCAACCAATCCTGAGCTACTGGCCAGGAATCTTCTTTAGACCAGACCAAACCGGTTTCATGGTCTAACAAGGTTCCATCACCTTTATCTTCAAACCTGCTGGTATTATTCATTGTAAAACTCCAAAATTCACAGATAAATCAACAGCTAATAAAGCCAAAAAATAGAATATTAACGCAGCAGAATTATTCTGTGAAGTCCTAATTTTTAGAAATAAGCGGATTCATCAAATTGTTGCTAGAAATAAGTGCTTTTATTTGATAAAACCCAACAACCGATATTAACTTTTAGATGATTCAATAAATCAAAAAAAAGCCTAATGAACGCCAAATCCAATCAAATATTTTTCTTGTTGTTTTTCTTGTTTTTTATTCCGAATGTTGTTTTCGGGCAAACAACTTGTGGTGAAAAGATTCCTGCTATGGGAATTTTTGATCAAATTTCCCAGTATGCTCTGTGGCTGGCATTGGCACTTATGATCCCAGGCATTCTTTTAGATCAAACATTGTGGAAAAGGATATTATTATTTTTGGCTTTGGTTCCTTTCATCGGCTGGGTTTATGTTAATTTTTTTGTGGATTACAATGGACTAAAAAAACAAATTTTCACCCATAATGCAATGGCCGAAGCGACGCTGGCTAATATTGCTGAAGCTCAAGATAGATATAAATCAGAGCAGGGTACATATATTGGCGACCTCAGGAAACTTTATTCCCATATTGGAGGAGCAGGAGGGATGAACGAGTGTGTCAAGATATTAAATGTGAGTGCAGGGTTTGACCATTGGCGTGCTGAGGCAGGGCATATTTCCAGTCCTGATACAGTTGTTTGGGATAGTCGTGCAGGAACCTCGTTAAAAAAAGGTTGATAGAATTCTAATCTTCCCACCGGTCAACCATGCCGTTCAGAGAAACCATTCCCGTAACCTTGTTATTTTCAATTACCATAGCGTAAGATACATTGAAGTTTGTCAAAAACCTTGCCGCATAGGGAATTGGCATAT
>WAHY01000006.1:91883-105032 GCA_009873635.1 Nitrospinota bacterium | reverse complement strand
TAATCTTCCCACCGGTCAACCATGCCGTTCAGAGAAACCATTCCCGTAACCTTGTTATTTTCAATTACCATAGCGTAAGATACATTGAAGTTTGTCAAAAACCTTGCCGCATAGGGAATAGGCATATCTGCATTTATTGATAAAACAGGTTTAGACATTATTTCATATACATGTGCTTCGTGGAGTTTTCTTCCTTGTCCGATTACTTTTCTTGCAATATCTTTCAAGGTCATGATGCCATAAACATCATTTTCGTCACGCGGTTCTATTAGAATGGCGTTGATTTTTTTTTCTCGCATCATATTCAATGAATCAGAGACTTTCATGACTCCCTCTACTTTAGTAAAGTTGGCCATCATGACGTCACGGACCTTTTGAATCTTGGTCATTATTTTCTCCTAAGCTGATTAAAAATAACGGTCTTTAGCATCTTTTTCCATAGTGGGCATTTGACTTTCCAATCCTATTGCCCTGTCTACATTCATGCTAAAAGCAATTCCATTGCCATGCTCTTTTAAATGTCCTGATTCATAAATAGCTTCCATAATATTGTTGGCTATGAAATCTTCAACCAGGAAAAGCAGCATATCTTTTTGAGCTTCCATTGTCAGTCCCAAAAAAGATTTGTGCGAATGAATGCCTTCGCCGCGGGAATTTAAAACGGTGACACCTGTTGCGCCAGCCGCTTTTGCAGATTCAATAACAGTGTCCTGATAAGTCTCATTTACCATTGCTAAAATGACTTTAAAACGCATGAGCTATTTACTCCTTATGATGGTTCTTCATTCTCTGTACGTTTTGTCCGATTTTCAGTGATCATAGCATACGCCATGACAGTGAACATAGGGAAAAGGGAAGCGAATGCGATCAACCCAAAACCGTCAATCAAAGGTGAGCGACCGGGAACATTTATGGCTAATCCAATTCCCAGTGCCGCAATCAAAGGCACTGTTACGGTAGAGGTTGTAACACCACCTGAATCATATGCGAGTGGAACAATCTGTTTGGGTGCAAACCATGTCTGGATAAGTAATAGAGCGTACCCTGTTACAATATAGTAATGCAAAGGAGTTCCGGTTACTATGCGATATACACCCAGCGTTACACCACCCGCGACACCCAGTGCAACGGCTATTCGCAAACCCCATGCAGAAATTGCACCGGTGGTTATTTCATTTGCTTTCAACGCAACGGCAATCAATGCCGGTTCAGCAAGGGTTGTGGAAAACCCAATCAGAAAAGCAAAAACATAGGTCCAGAAATAAATTTCAGGTGAAATCTTTTTGGCATTTTTCAGGAATTCTACTTTTTCAGAATCATTCCCGGCAAGAAATTGCAGGTCCGTCAATTGATGGGCCATTTCTGTGCCTATGGGAAATACACATTGCTCCAGTCCAACGATGAATATTGCAAGTCCAACAACTACCAATACCAGCCCGATCAGTTTTTGCTTGAGATGTGGAACAAACTTGCGAATGGCGACGATTTGAAAAAAGCCCAGAACCAGAATTATTGGAAGTATATCCAGTAATGTTCCTTTAAAAGCTTTTCCTAATGTGTCTAAAACTTCGCTATCCATTAGTTGCCCACACCATAAATAAGAATTCCATACCCCAGAACAAATATAATTGGGCTTAAACTTGCCAGGGCTATAAGCCCAAACCCATCTAACATAGGGTTTCGACCCCTTATGGAGGTAGCCAGGCCTACACCTAGTGCTGTGATCAGGGGAACTGTGATTGTAGAAGTCGTGATTCCTCCAGAATCATATGCAATACCTATAATCTCCTTCGGGGCGAAAAATGTAGCGAATACAATCAGGGTATAGCCACCAATGATGAACCATATCAGAGGCCAGCCTTTCATAATCCGGATTACACCTATTGCAATGGAAAGCCCTACAGAAAATGCGACGGTAAAACGCAGCCCTAAAATAAAATTATCTATGGATTTCTTCTCGTTAGCTATTGCCCCAGCCCCTGAGGCAAGGGCACCAGCCTTTCCAGCAATAACTGTTAAAGCGGGTTCCGCGATAGTAGTGGAAAACCCCAATGCAAACCCAAAAAAAATGATCCACCATGGATTTCCTTTCAGAGCAAACTCATTGGCCATTTTTTCGCCTATAGGGAATAGGGCGCTTTCCAGTCCCAGGATAAAAATGAAGAGTCCTGTGACTACGAGAAGAACGCCTGAAAGAGTTTGACTCGGGTGGGGAAAAGGCTTTTGTATAATTGCCAGTTGAAAAAATGATATAACCACTATAATAGGAAAAATATCCATAAAAGCTGAAAAGATTTTTGAAAATAAAAATTTGGCAATATTCACTGGTTAGATATTAGTTCGAGTATGAATGTTATTTTAATTCGAAATCAATTTACACAGCTTATACTTTTCAAGAGAAAGTATAACAAAATTTTTTAAATCAGTTATTATGCATTCCAATCTGTAATAGTTACACTTAAGCTAGGGGTAGGCATGAGTTCAGAAGAGTTGAACCAGGATGAGTTAAATAAAGAAATGCTTTTGAAGATATTTTATGAAACAAAAGGAAATATTGATGACATAAATGCGGCAATAGACAAGAGTTTATTTGGTACACAAGTGCGAAGTCTTACCTTGTTCGAGAAATTTGTGAGTGCCAGATTATCACTCAACCCAAAAGTATTAAAATTAGTAAGTATGAATTTGACCTGGTTCGAAATGGCATATTTAAGCCAATATCAAGGGTTGGAAAATGTTGAAAACCTGGATCTGAGGAAAAATCAATTGGGTGATGACGGGTTGGATGCTTTGTTATCATCCGAAAGGCTGGGAAGTATTCGAAAGCTGGATTTAAGAAATAACAGCATTACACGGATCGGGATGGAGATTTTAGCTAAATCAGATAAGCTGCAAAAGCTGGAGCAACTTGACTTGAGATCAAACAGAATCGGAAAGACCTGGGAAGATAAGCTTAAATCAACAGCTAAGTTCCCAAATCTATCTTCACTGAAAACAGTTTGATTTCAGCAGTAAATTAATTGCTAAAAAATCTATAAAACCAGATGGTTTTTGTTTTCCCGGATTTTTTGAACAATTTTGTCGGCGATCTCATTTGCTTTCACCTCATAAGATCCATTTTGCAATACATCACGAAACTTATTCACAAGGTCATGTCGAATTTCGCTCGTGATTGCCTTACTTGGATTTGCTGAGGCTTGAGCCTTGGAAGACCCTGAAAGCTTTACCTTGTCAACGTTTCCAGGGGAAGAAGATTTGTCAGATGTAGGCTTTATCTTTCCCTTGGCTGATCCGTTAACAGGGTTTCGCCTGCCAATTTTTGTTGTTATTTCTAATTCATTCATAGTGTTGTCTTATTGTTGCAGTAGCAATAATACTCCTTCAGGTATAAGGTTTGCCTGTCCTACCATTGCCGCTGAAGACTGAACTAAAAGTTGTTGCTTGGTCAATTCAGTGAATTCTTCAGCAAAATCAGCGTCTTTAATCGTTGAAGATGCGGCAGTCAAGTTTTCAATCGATACATTCAAAGTATTCAAGGCACGCGCGAATCGGTTTTGTGCGGCTCCAATACTTCCTCTATAAGCACTGATGGTTGCTATAGCTTCGTCAACCTTAGAAAACCCTGATATGGCATCTTCAAAGGTAGCTACAGATAGATCGTCAAGATTAAGAGTGGTCGAATCTGTTGCCCCCAAATTCACATCAGTATTTAAATCTATTCTTCCGCTTTGATCAGAATCCAGGCCAACAACAATTACGATATGGTCAGCAACGTCTGATGCAAGAGAACCATCCAAAAGTTTTTGCCCGTTGAACTCTGTTGAATTAGCGATACGGTTAAACTCGTCTCTCAACGAATTGATTTCAAGTTGCAATGTATCCCGCTCTGTTTGACCCAGGGCACCATCTGTTGCGGATAATAGTTCCCGCATACGTATCAGAATTCCAGATTGTTCATTTAATCCGCCCTCGGCAACATTAATGAAACTGATTCCATCATTAAGGTTTTTCGCCGACTGTTTTAAAGTGCGTGCGTCGGAATTGAGAAGTTCAGATACAGATTTATCTGCACCGTTTGTGTCTCGATTTCCGGAAGCAACCCTTCCAATCGATTCACCAAGATTGCGGTTGTTGGTGTCTAGCCTGTTTTGGGCTATAGCGGAACTTAAATTATTGAAGATTCAAAGTGCCATTCCATTTTCCTCCATGAAATTGGAATTTATTAGATTTTAAGGCTTTATAAATACCAGGTCCTCCAAGACCCAGTTGATTGAAAGCCTTTTTTTAGCGCAGTCTCCAAACTGCCTTAATTTAGTTACGGCTAAAATGTCAGTTTCTTGAGTTTTTTAATAAATTTCTGTGAAAAATATTTGTTTTTAAATCACTTGGTATTTTGTAAAGATTTTTTTTGAGTCTTGAATTATTAATAAAAATTCATGAGATAATCACTTAACAGTATTAGATAATAACGAAGTTAACACTTAATAAAGGGAACGAGTAATGCAAAGCGTTTTAAACGTAGATGGTATGACTTGCCAACATTGTGTTCAGACTGTGAACGAAACGGTGGGTAAGATGGCAGGGGTTGAAAAGGTGGTGGTAGATCTTGACCAAAAAAAAGTTACGGTTGATTATGATGATTCAAAATCAAAGCTGGATGATATATCCGCTCGTATTGTTGAGGCTGGATTCCAGGTAACAGGGAGCTAGGAACGCATTTTTCCGACTTTAATTTTCAAAGTCTTTTCCTGACCATTACGGAAAATTTTTACCGGTACAATTTTACCAATCGCGGTATCCGCAACGAGCTTCTGGAAGAACTTCAGGCTTGAAATGGTTTGCCCATCAAACTGTATGATGATATCTCCACGGAGCATACCTCCAGACTGGGCTGGAGTTTCTTTTTCAATACTGTTTACCAGTACCCCGACGCCTAGTGTATTCAATTTGAAAGTATTTGCCAGTTCCGGAGTCAATTTCTGAATTCCTATTCCCAGCCAGCCTCTTTCCACCGAACCATTACGGATCAGTTGTTCTCCAATTTTCAAGGCCGTTTCTACAGGAATGGCAAAGCTCACCCCAGATCCAATTGCGGCTACAGCTGTATTGATTCCGACAATTTCCCCATCAAGGTTGATCAAAGGGCCACCACTGTTACCGGGATTTATCGAGGCGTCAGTCTGAATAAAGTTTTCATAATGGCTTATCCCAAGATCAGTGCGTCCAGTCCCGCTTATTACACCAACGGTGACGGTGCCTTCCAGTCCATAAGGATTGCCAATAGCCATGACCCATTCGCCCACGCTTAAGGAACTGGATGCCCCAAACTCGGGTTCAGGGAGCCTGCGTAATGTTGATATTTTCAATACTGCAAGATCGGTATAAGCGTCATAGCCAAGGATTTTGGCAAAGTATTCTTTTCCATCGGATAATTTGATCAAGACCCTGTCGAGTTTTTCAACAACATGGTAATTGGTTAATATGTGTCCACTTGAATCGAGAATGATGCCTGACCCCATATTTTCAATACTGAATTTTCGACTTTTCAGATTTTCGGCAAACCAGTTTTTAAGAGAGTAATACCAGGGTCTGGAACCATGCGGCTCATACCAGGATGATTTTTCTACAAGCTCTTTAACCTTGTTGACACTGACTACCGAAGGTTTGATGGTTTTTGCGTTTCGAATAAAAGCATTTTGCAAATCTAACAGGTTTTTATAGTCCTGACTGTCCTCAATGCTTTTGGGAATAGCTTTGTTCAGGGTAGGCCCTGTATAACTATCGAGAAATAAATTAATATTTATAAGGACAACGACAACAATCAAACAAGCCCACGCAAACTTTCGAACGTGATGAAAGAGTTTTGAATCAGGCATGTTTAAATCCTGTATAAATAGTTGTGATTCCCAAGGTCAATTCCCTGAACTTCACGGACTCAAACCCAACATCTTTAAGAATTGAAGCGAATGCCTTACCTTTTGGAAAGGTTCCAACGGAATTTGGTAAATAAGAATATGCGTTTTTATGCCCTGAAATACAGCGTCCCATGACTGGTAAAATTTTCTCAAAATATAAACGATAAAGCCACTGCAATAACCCATTTTGAGGAAAAGAAAACTCCAGAATTACAATTTTACCCTTGGGCTTCAAAACACGATGAATTTCGCCAATGGCGGTATTTATATCGGCAAAGTTTCGCGCTCCAAAAGCTGAAATCGCTCCATCAAAACTGTCTTTTTGTAGAGGCAGGTTTTCAGCAGTTCCTGGCAGTAATTGGACAGATGTTTCCATCTTTCTTTCAGACACCTTATTTTTACCCAGCTTCAACATGGCATCACTGAAATCTACACCAATAACACGGGTCTGGTCTCTATGGGCAAGCTCAAGAGCAATATCTGCTGTCCCTGTTGCGACATCAAGAAACAGTCGGTTTGTAACAGGTTCCAGTTCATCGACTGCTGCTTTTCTCCAATATCTGTCACAACCGGCACTCAATAGACCATTTAGAAAATCATATTTTGGCGCAACAGCGTTGAACATATCCTGAATAGGATTTTTTTCGTAAGCTGTATCACCAAAGCTTTGTTTAACATGAGAAGACGGCATAGCCAAGATATTGATATATTGGAGAAAGGTATAAAATTTTAGCATCTGCGGCTAAACGGCACAAGAAAGACTTGAGGGTTATAACTAAAACTCTATAAAATCAGTATAAAAAATTAATCCTTTTGGAGAGATCACCCATGAAGACAGTTCTGGTCCCTTTAGCATCAGGTTTTGAGGAAATTGAAACGATTACCGTCGTTGATATTCTGCGGAGGGCAGGTGCGCGTGTAATCCTTGCAGGAACTATTCAAGGCCCTTTGAAAGGCTCAAGAGGTGTTCTTGTTTTACCTGATGAGAACCTTGATGATGTCCTTGATAAGGAGTTTGATTTGATTGTATTACCAGGCGGGCAACCGGGTACCGATAATCTGAAAGGGGATGCCAGAATTATACAATTGGTGAAAAAAATGGATGGCCTCAAAAAAAATATTGCCGCGATTTGTGCTGCCCCACTGGTTTTACAAGAGGCTGGAATTCTTGCTAAACATAGTATTACCAGTCACCCTTCTGTTCAAAATCATTTGCAAGCCCCCGGCTATAGTGAGGATAGAGTGGTTGTGGATAAAAATATTGTTACCAGTAAATCTCCTGGTACGGCTATGGAGTTTTCTCTCAAACTTGTCGAAATTCTGTTTGGGACGGAGCGTCGGGATGTTGTAAACCAAGGTGTTCTGGCAAAAATCTGAATTCACTTGATTTTTTTGCAACTATTTTGCTGAACCCTCATCCTATTATTCGTAGATATCTATAGTTTGAATGAGGATCAAATGAATATTTCTTATACTCAGCTTTTGGTTAATAAAAGACGGGTTAAACGTCGAATAAAGAAAAAAGCGATCGTTGATAGCCGTTGCAACCATTGCAGTGGTGCTTTCAAGGGACATGGTGAAATTGAGACCTGCCTGATGTGTGGACGGGAAAAGGGGCATCTCTGTGCAAATTGTCAACATACACCTGCAGAGACCCAGGAGAAAAAGCTCGCCTGAATACTATTACCCCGTATTCATGCAGCCCTTAAACACAGGTTTGCATTGACCTCCGACACTTATTTTATTATCTTTTGAGACACTCACATAAATTAACGAAGGGCGCTGCATCTCGTAGCCCTGCTCGATGACCATATTTATCACATTCCCACCATTAATTCTGGCCCAATAAGCGCCCATTGCTCCAGCGACGCTCCCTGTAGCCGGATCCTCTGGAATTCCCAGGCTTGGTGCAAATGCCCGGGCATGAACCGTATTTTCAGGGCTCCTGGTTTCACGACAGAAGGGATAAATCATGCCAATCCCCAAAGGGCTCAACACTTCATGTAAAATCTGGGAATTAATATTTATCTCATTGATATCATTTATTTTATTTATTGGAACTAATAATGCTGGGAACCCTGTCGAGACAACCTGAACGGGTAGGCTTTCATCTAAAGCTTTGAGAGGCAATCCCAAAGCATTGGCTATTTTTTCGGACGGATTCAGCTCATGAAGTGTTTCTGCAGGTGGATGCTGCATATAAACCTTGTCTTCTTCTGTCCAAACGGAGATGATTCCATTTTTAAAATTTAAATTCAGGGTACTGGCATTTACTGATTTATATTTTCTGAGAACATATGCTGTGCCAAGAGTAGGGTGACCGGCGAAAGGGATTTCACTGGTAGGGGTGAAAATTCGAACATCAAAATCCGCATTATCAGTTGAAGAAGGATAAACGAAGGTGGTTTCGGATAAGTTCATCTCCCTGGCCACTTTTTGCAAGTCTTCTTCTGCAAAATTCTGCCCGTTGGTAAAAACAGCTAAGGGATTTCCACCAAAAATCTTGTTGGTGAAAACATCCACCTGATAAAAAGGAATTTCCATAGTTTTGTCTTGTGCTTGGATAGCTCTTTGAATACCTGACTGGCTATAGACCAACGAATCCCCGTCTAGCTGAGATTATTATCAACCCAGGACTTCAAAACATAAAGTGACCAGGGCCTTGACCAGGAGATTCGGCCTGAAATAAATTCGTTCCAGATATTGGTCACGGACTGTTGCGATATCAGGTCGTCAAGTTGCTGCAGTGGGGATAATAGCACGGTTTCTATTTCAGAACGCAATGCTCCACGCATCCATATTTCGAAAGGAAAGGTGAACCCCATTTTTTTTCGGCTCCATATATTCTCTGGCAATAAGGACTTCATCGAGTTGACCAGCAATCGTTTCGGAGTCCCGTCCTTTTCATTGCCCGGTAATCTGAATATCATCTCGACCAGGCGATGATCCATGAAGGGAACCCTTACTTCCAAAGGATGCGCCATGCTCATCATATCAGCATCACGCAATAACATGTTTTGCAGGTAATGATAAGTTTCCAGATACGATACCTGATTAAAAATATCATCTGCCGGGTATTGCTTTAACTGGTTATGGGTTCGTTGATAGTCTTTTTCTATCTCGGTTTGTGCCAGTTTTTGATCGTTGAATAGATCGGTTAAGAGATCCTGACAGAACAAGGCACGGATAAGAAAGTATTCATGCGCTCCGCTTAATTTCCCTTTCATCCAATGTTCCATTTTTGTGGATTGGTCGGAAGGAAACAGGCTCCTGTTTAATCCTGCGATACTATTCATGAAGGGAATAGATTTTATCCACTTTTTTCTTTGAAGAAGTTTGGGCACCAATTGGAAAGAGGGGTAACCCCCAAATAGCTCATCACCACCTAGTCCGCTTAAGGCCACCTTCAGCCCTGCCTCATGGGCTGAGCGGGAAATGAGGAAAGTGTTTACGCCGTCAATCGTGGGTTGATCCATGGCAGAAAGTGAAGAGGGGAGAGCCTCTAAAAGCTGGTCTTCATCCAGCCATAAAACCTGATGACGGGTTTTAAATCGATCAGCTATTTCCTGGGAAAACGACGACTCATCAAATTCTTTTTCCTTAAAACCAATGGTCAATGTGCTAACTGGGTCGTCTGACAGGCTGGCGAGTGTTCCGACTACAACGCTGGAGTCGATTCCACCACTCAAGAAGGCCCCTAAAGGTACATCACTGACTCTTCGACACTGAACCGATTGTTCAACAGCCTCTTTGACTTGCTGTTCTATATTTTCGGTACTGACCGGAACATGATTTCCTTGAAATGGATTCCAATATTCTTTCTCTTCCCAATCACCGTTTTTATCGATCCATAAATAATGTCCGGGTTTTAACTCCCGAACCGAATTGACAATGCTTTCAGGGGATTTTAAATGTCCAAACGAAAGGAATTGGTAGAGTCCCGTAGAATTGATGGACCTGTCAGTAAAACCGGATGCCAGCAGGGAACGTAGTTCTGAGGCAAAAGTAAACTGCTGTTCTTTTATATGGTAATAAAGTGGCTTGATTCCCAAACGGTCACGTGCGATGAATAAAGCTTCTTTTTTGCTGTCCCATATGGCGAAAGAAAACATGCCCACCAGACGGTCGAGACAGCCAACTCCCCAGTTTTCGTAAGCTCTCAATAAAACTTCGGTATCGGACTGGGAGTGAAATTGAAACGCCAGTTCATTTCTCAGTTCCCGGTAATTGTAAATTTCGCTGTTCGTTGAAATCCAGACTGAATCGTCGTCGTTGGACATTGGCTGATGTCCGGCCTGGGAAAGGTCAATGATGGAAAATCGCTGATGACCCAGATGAAGAATAGGGCCAGTATCAATTTCTATGCGTTCTTCTCCACGATCATCAGGGCCGCGATGGCGTAATTTATCGAGCATATTACGCAAAACTCTGACCGGATTTTCAGGTTGGACAGAAGGGTCAAAATTGATGAAGCCTGCGATACCGCACATAGGAATAAGGAAAGCTCATTGAACCCCGCTTGCTCAAAGTAGGGCTGGGTGAATTGATTTGTCTATTGAATCCTCCTCTAATTCCTCTCCCTTAAAGTGAGAGGCCAGGTGAGGGTGTTAAATAATGTGTTTTCCAGACTGATTTACGGCTATAAGTTTAAACAGTCGTACTATCGTAGTCTGGGATAAAATAGTCAAGATATTTCCCTTTTGGGCATTCTGGATATACAATCAATTTTCTGGTTTATGCCCAAATACGGACTTGATATGGAATTTTCAATTGAAAAATTATTGTTCAAGCCCATAGCGGCATTGGCGATTATTTTAATCTTCTTATGGTTTATCGTAAATATCCTCGGCTGGATAGAGCAAAAATTTCTCAAATCCACATATTTTCCATACAAAAAAACAGTTTTTTTTCAGGGGTACGGAACGGAAATTCTACGACGCGCTGGTAGAAGCCGTTGGTCCGGAGTTCATGGTTTTTTCTAAATGCCGGGGGGTGGATCTGGTTGATGTGGATTTCCAGAAACATTTCCGGGCATTTAACCGAATCAAATCATTGAGCGTTGATTTTGTGTTGGTGCGTAAAGGCAATGAAGCAATAGCTTGCGTCATTAAATTAAGTGAAGACCTGCACGAGCAATTTGACAAGGAAAATATATTTCTCGACGAGATTTTTGCAACAGTCGAGTTGCCCCTGATACGATTTGAGACTCGGGAGGTGTATTCGGTGGTTGAGATTCAAAAAGCACTGATAACAAGCCTGTGAATTCAGGTTCCCATAACATATATTATGTCAACTAAAAGATGTTGGTGGATTTATAAAGGGTTGTGAGGCTGTTCCCTGCTTTTTGGATGGTTTATTTCTTTAAACAGCCTCAGGGTGACTTTCAGCTAACTTAAGCTGTCTTTTACTGCCTTGGCGATGTGGTTGGCGGACAAGCCGTATTTTTCGAACAGTTGTGGGCCGGTGCCCGTTTCAGCGAAATGGTCTTTGACGGCGATTCGCTTGAACGGTTTTGAGATTTGTGCATCAAGAAGAACTTCGCCGACTGCGTCTCCGAGTCCACCTATATAATTATGGTCTTCAGCGGTGATGATGGCATTATGGCTGGATGCCATTTCTATAACGAGTTCGCGGTCAATCGGCTTCAGTGTCGAGATATTAACCAGTGTGACGTTGATTCCTTCTTTATCCAGCATTTCCATGGCTGTCAGACTTTCCTGGACCATGATCCCGGTGGCAAAGATAACCAGGTCAGAGCCTTTTTTAACCACCCTGCCCTTACCAATTTCAAACTTGTAAGAACTGTCGAAAATGCCTTTTACTTTTGGTCGACCCAAACGAAAGTATGCCGGGCCTTCATAATCTATCAATGCCTTGGTTGCCTGGGTTGTTTCTTCCCAGTCCGCCGGTTGAACGACAATCATATTGGGCATTGCACGCATATAAGCCATATCCACGATCATTTGAGCGGTTGGCCCATCTTCACCGACGGCCAGCCCTGTATGTGTGCCTACAAGTTTCACGTTGGTATTGGAATAAGCGATGCTGACCAGCACCTGGTCCATAGTTCGCCCTAACAGGAAACAGGCGAATCCTGTAGCAAAGGCAACTTTACCTGTGGTTGCCAGTCCCGCAGCTGTGCAAACCATGTCTGCTTCGGCAATCCCCACATTGAAGAAACGTTCAGGATATTTATCGCCAAACTTTTTCGAACGGCTGCTGTCGCTCACTCCCGCATCAAGGACGACTATGCGAGGGTCGTCACCCAAATCAACAAGAGCCTGACCATAAGCGTCACGTGTGGCGGCATCTTTCATTATTACACCAGCTCCTTTAAAGCTTTATCATAATCTTCCTGTGAAGGAGCCACACCATGCCATGCGGTTTTTCCTTCCATGAAACTAACCCCTTTGCCTTTGATTGTATCAGCAATGATCACGCGCGGTTTCTCAGGGTGCAGAGGTAGTTGCAGAACATCCATGATAGCCTGCATATTATGCCCGTCGATCCTGTGGACATCCCAGTTAAAGGATTTCCACTTTTCCTCAATAGGTTCAAGGTCTTTAAGGTCTTTGGTGATGTTGTCTTGTGCGACCTTGTTGTAATCAACAATCGCAACGAGATTGTTGGTTTTGAATTTGTCTGCGGACATGGCGGCTTCCCAGATTTGGCCTTCATGCAATTCTCCATCGCCGAGAATTACGTAAACTTTTGAATCATAACCATCAAGCCTGGCTCCTAATGCTATACCGTGTCCGATGCTTAGTCCCTGCCCCAAACTTCCAGAGGCTATTTCTATTCCAGGGGTTTTGGGATGTGGATGCCCGGAAAGAAACTTTGAACTGTTAATTTTTCTATAACTGACGAGATCTGTCTCTGCAATGTATCCTGCCTTGGCGAGCACTGCATAATAAATTCCTGTTGCGTGACCTTTGCTCAATAAAAAGCGGTCTCTTTTGGGGTCATTGGGATTCTTGGGATCGTTATTTAAAATTCCACCAAAAAACAGGGCTGTCATTAAATCTGTAGCCGAGAAGCTACCACCTGGATGACCCGACCCAGCCTGAAAAATAATCTTGAGGGCGAGTCGTCTTAATTCCAGAGCTGTTTTTTCGAGTTGGGTTATATCAGGATTGGTCAATGGACTGTCATTCATTAAAAAGTAAACGAGGCAAAAACCGTGTCATAGCTTATAGCATAACCACTTTATATTTGCTAAGAGTATTTTTGAGGG
>WAHY01000006.1:89842-91784 GCA_009873635.1 Nitrospinota bacterium | reverse complement strand
GTTTTTTCGAGTTGGGTTATATCAGGATTGGTCAATGGACTGTCATTCATTAAAAAGTAAACGAGGCAAAAACCGTGTCATAGCTTATAGCATAACCACTTTATATTTGCTAAGAGTATTTTTGAGGGAAGATTTGTTCTGTCTTGCGGGTCTAATTCATGCGAATTTATTCAATAGATTTTGGTTCTTCTATGTATTCGCCACAAAGAGAAAGAAGGTTCTCAAAGTTGACAGGTTTAGCAAAAAACGAGTTAGCTCCTGCTTGAAGAACTTCTGTTTCGGTGTATCTCAAATCCCCGGAAATAGCGATAATTTTAATATTTTTTGTTTTATCGTCGGAGCGAAGGTCTTTGCATACTTCCAACCCATTTATGCCGGGAAGCGTTATATCCAGAATCATGATGGTTGGTTGAAACTGAGCGGCTTTTTTACCAGCTTCCCATCCATCGTAGGCGGTTTCAACGTGAAAGTCGTTTTTCTGGAATATTTTCTTAAGCAAATCACAAAATTTTCTTTCGTCATCAACCACGAGAACTTTGCGGTTGGATTTCTCTTTCTCCTCTTTCTCAAGAATTTCCTTGATCATTGAGATGGTATACCCTTTTTTTTGTAGAGCATACACTTGCTTGCAACGTTCTTCTACCCAGGCAGGATAATATCCAACTATACCCTTTCCACCCGGGTGCCCCTCTTTTGCGGGGTCTGGAAAAAAACGGTATTTTTTTTGCCATAACCAAAGGGTTTTACGAGTAATAGGTACTACTTTTAAAATATCAGCCGCTGTAATTCTTGACATGGTTTGCCTTCGCAAATGGTTTTAATATATAGATTTTACTCCAACTAGAATTGCACAATATATTACAAATTGCAAAGTAATTATAAGACAGTTAATGTAAACTTCATCCTTTTTCCTTAGACTTGTGATTCAGCTGTTTTTTTTATGAATAATTGTTGTTTATTATTAAATTTAAATAAATGAAACCAATGTTTTTTTATGTGTTGAGCGATCTTTGCTGTATTAGAATTCCTCGATCACTCTAAATAGGAAAAAAGGTATCAAGCAAAATAGACAAAAAACCGATAAAACATTGATAATTCGATAACTTAAGGAATCGGAAGAAATATATTCTAAAAGTCAGTGCCTTAATTTTTATTAGACGTTTCTTTTGCCGAGCCCTTTAAATATAATGGCTTTACCCCTAGTTTTTATTAGTTTTGTTCCAGCATGAATAATATTTCGTATCTAAAGATCCCTGTCTGCTTATTTTTACTTCTTTTTGCTCGACCAATCTTTGTCGAAGCCAATGAGATCTTGCCCCTGACTTTAAAAGATACTGTAGAGAGTGTTCTGAAAAACAATGTTGGTATCGCTGTACAAAGTTATAACTCAAAATTAAACGAACAACTTATTTTTGACAAGGAATCAGCTTTTGATCCTACTGTTGACTTTCAATTCACTGTTGGAGAGGAAACTCGTCAGGCAGCGGGCGCTTTTGCCAATCCTGTTAAAAGCAGAAATCAGAATTATGATTGGGACTTTTCTATCTCACAAAATTTGATCACTGGAGCGGATTACGAGTTGAGTTTTGATTCAAATAGAAACCTTACCAATTCAACATTTGCAGGTCTTAATCCCCAATACACTTCTGATTTAAATTTGTCTTTGACTCAACCTTTATTAAAAGGCTTTGGAATTGATAATAATAAACGCGAAATTTATATTGCTAAAAATAACCAGAAAATATCAGATTTTGAATTTAAAGCATCCGTTATTGATGTGATTACTGAAGCAGAAAACACATACTGGGATCTGGTTTTTAGCATTGAGGATTTGAAGGTTAAGGGAAAATCACTTGAAAGAGCTCAAAAATTAGAAAAACAGGTTAAGGCCCAGGTTGAAGTGGGTACGTTGGCAGAATTGGAGATTCTCCAGGCAAAATCC
>WAHY01000006.1:87479-89743 GCA_009873635.1 Nitrospinota bacterium | reverse complement strand
TTTTTAGCATTGAGGATTTGAAGGTTAAGGGAAAATCACTTGAAAGAGCTCAAAAATTAGAAAAACAGGTTAAGGCCCAGGTTGAAGTGGGTACGTTGGCAGAATTGGAGATTCTCCAGGCAAAATCAGAAGTGGCTTCCCGTGATCAGTTGCTTTTGAGTGCCCAGGATTTAATCCAGGATACTGAAGATAATTTAAAAAATATTCTCAATTATTCGTTTGATTCACAACAAGGGAGAAGTCAACTTCTTCCTTCTGATGCACCCGTTTTTGACCCCGGAACAGAAGGGACTCTTGAGGAGGCTATACAAATAGCTTTAAGCGACAGACCCGACCTTTTAGTTAAGAAGAAAGAATTAGAAAACCGAAATATTGAAGTTAAGTATAACGAAAATCAAACTTATCCAACGCTTGATCTTGTAAGTAGTTTGGGGCTCAATGGAATAAGCGGTGAAGCGATCAATATCACAACTGGTACGGTACAAGGAAGAAGTAAGTTTGGCGGGGATTATGGCAATACCCTGGGTGATTTAGGTTCTGGTAAATACTATCTGTGGGAATTTGGAGTGAATTTAAGCTATCCCATTGGTAACCGGTCGGCAAAAAGCAAACTGGTTGCAAAAAAACTTGAGGTTGCCCAGTTACTACTGGATATAAAAGATCTGGAAAAAACAATTACTGTCGAAGTGCGGGAGGCTTACCGGCAGATTAAAACAGATATTAAAAGGGTTCATGCGACCCGCATAGCAAGGAAACTGGCAGAAGAAAAACTCACTGCTGAAGAAAAGAAGTTTGAGGTTGGACTTTCAACCAGCTTCAATGTTTTGGAATTCCAGGAAGATCTTGCAGAAGAACAAAGTAATGAAATTAAAGCTATCATAGATTATAAGAAGTCCCGCAACCGTTTACGTCAGGTCAAGGCCCAAACTCTTAAAGAAAACAATATAAAACTTTCTGAAGGCGATGAAACATGAAAAAAACCCTGGTTTTAATCGGGGTGGCTCTTCTACTGACCGGCCTATATTTATTTCCCTATAAATCCAATGGTTCTGAGGATCCCCAAAAGCCTGTCTTCAAAACCTCAGAAGTATTGCAAGGTGAGTTGATCGTAAAAATATCCGCAACAGGTGTTGTCGAACCTAATTTCCAGGTAGAAGTTAAATCAAAAGCCAGTGGTGAAGTTTTATCATTCCCTTTTGAAGAAGGTGATCGTGTTAAAAAGGGAGAGCTTCTTTTGCAATTGGACAAATCTGACGAGCAGCGAAATGTTGCCAAGGCACGTGCGGATTTATCCAGCTCAGCAGCGAAATATAAAAAAGCACAAACAAGCTTGATTCTGCAAAAAACCAAATACAGCACTGATATCAAAACTTCCGAATCAGAAATTGAAACGGCAATCGCCAACCTTAAGGAATCAGAAGATAAACTGAAACGTCAAAGTGAACTATACGAAAAAAAGTTTGTCTCACGAGAATCTTTGGATGCAGCGGCTACCCTCTTCAAAGTAAATCAGGAAAACCTTGTTCAGGCTAAAACCAAGCTTCAGAGGGCAAAAGACTCCATTCACGATATCACAATGAAGGAGAATGAGATTGAACTGGTTTTATCCGAAGTAAAGAGTTCTGAAATTTCTCTTGCAGAGGTGGAAGAAAGATTAGAGGAAACAGAGATTTTTGCTCCCATTAATGGTGTCATCATTGAAAAACTGGTCGAAGAGGGTCAGATCATTGCATCGGGTATTTCTAATGTGAGCGGTGGAACATCGATAGCTACTATTGCAGACATGTCTCGGTTGTTCATAATTGCGGATATTGATGAAACCGATATTGGGTCTGTTAAAATAGGACATGCTGTAAAAATTACGGCTGATGCTTATCCGGGTAAAGTGTTTAAGGGAAAGGTTACACGTATAGCCCCTCAAGGACTGGTCGAGAACAGTATTACTATATTCAAGGTCAAGATCGAGGTTAAGGGGTCTGGGAAAAACCTGCTCAAACCAATGATGTCTTCAAATATAGATATCGTTACCAGGAAGGTCAAGGATGCCGTATATACAACCCGGGCTGGAATTCGCAAGGATGATGATGGGAAATACGTGATGCTATTGAAAAATGACGAGCCTGAAAAGGTTCGAGTGGAGACTGGTATCAGGAACCCTATTCATATGCAAATTACTAGCGGATTGAGTCCCGGTGATAAGGTTATATTGGGGGATTGGGAAAAAATCCTTGAAGAATCCAAAGAAAAAAAAAGTTCCTCTCTTA
>WAHY01000006.1:77241-87379 GCA_009873635.1 Nitrospinota bacterium | reverse complement strand
GAGACTGGTATCAGGAACCCTATTCATATGCAAATTACTAGCGGATTGAGTCCCGGTGATAAGGTTATATTGGGGGATTGGGAAAAAATCCTTGAAGAATCCAAAGAAAAAAAAAGTTCCTCTCTTAAGAAAATTCTTTGGATGATTCGTTCGAAATGAGGCCACTTTGATTGAAGTCGAAAATCTCTCTAAAATCTATCAAATGGGTGAGCAAAATGTCCCTGCGTTAGCAGGTGTGGACTTCAGGGTAGATAAAGGTGAGTTCGTTGCAATAATGGGTCCTTCAGGAAGTGGGAAATCCACCCTCATGAATCTCCTGGGTTGTCTGGATCTGCCCTCTTCCGGTATTTACCGGCTTGAAAACCTTGATATTCAAAACCTGAAGCCCAATCAATTAGCCGAGGTCCGTAACCGCAGAATCGGTTTTGTTTTCCAAAGCTTTAATCTTTTGCCGCGTGCGACGGCATTGGAGAATACCGAATTACCACTTTTATATGGGCGTGTTCCCAATTCCAGAGAAACAGCATTGCGGGCTCTTGAACGAGTTGGGCTTGTTCATCGCGCAAAACACAGGCCGACAGAATTATCGGGTGGTGAACGCCAAAGGGTTGCTATTGCCAGGGCTCTGGTAAATAACCCTGCGATTATTTTAGCTGATGAGCCTACGGGAAACCTGGATTCAGCGACCGGCAGTGAGATAATGAATCTCTTCAAACAATTGAACCTTGAAACGGTGACCCTGATTCTTGTGACTCATGAGCAGGAAGTTGCACAACAGGCTGGCAGAATTATTCAGATGAGAGATGGAAAAATCATTGCGGATATGATTAACGGTGTAAAGCAATGCTGATATGGGATTTATTTAAGATGGCGCTCAGGAGTCTGGTGACTCACAAGCTCAGGACATTTCTAACTGCCCTGGGAATCATCATTGGTGTGGCATCGGTGATCTCAATGATATCCATTGGTGAAGGGGCTCGCCGGCAGACTTTAAATACAATATCCAAGTTTGGAACAAACATCATTACTATAAAGCCTGGACAAAAGAGATCCCGACATGTGACTACAGGTAAGGTAGATACTCTTACTCTGGATGACGCAAACTTTATTGAAGAAA
The DNA here is from genome assembly GCA_009873635.1 of Nitrospinota bacterium. NCBI lineage: Bacteria > Pseudomonadati > Nitrospinota > Nitrospinota bacterium. The sequence goes on along the minus strand of WAHY01000006.1, from coordinate 86,262 downwards.
ATATCCCTCTTATCACTGGTGTTGCGGCGCAGGTATACAGATCAGCTCAATTAAAGTTTGAGAATAAAAATACTAACACCACAGTCAGGGGAACTGGAGCTAGTTATGCACGTCTGGCCAATTTCGAAATGGATCGTGGACGCTATTTCAACAAGGAAGAAATAAGATCGGCAAAGAGAATCTGTGTCGTAGGTGCCACGGTTTTAAAGAATCTCTTTGAAGGCCGGAATCCGCTTGGGGAAACCATCAAGGTAGATGGTAAAAACTTCCTGGTCATAGGTACTACGGTTGCGAAAGGTGCTTTGAGCTGGTTTGATCCCGATGATCAGATTTTCATTCCGATTACCACTGCGCAAAAACGGGTATTTGGGATGGACCATGTTCAATCTATTGATGTGCAGGCTGGTCAGATTGAAGATCTTGAAATTATTAAAGAAGATATCTCACAGGTACTAAGGCATAAGCATAATATTGCTGAAGGAAAGGAAAATGATTTTTATGTACAGAACTCTTCTCAATGGTTGAATAGCTGGGGAGATGCAGCTAAAACCTTTACCTATCTATTGGGTGGAATAGCCGCTATTTCTCTAATGGTAGGTGGTATAGGCATCATGAATATCATGCTTGTTTCGGTTACAGAACGAACCAGGGAGATAGGCATTAGAAAAGCTATAGGTGCCAAAAAAAAGGAAATATTGGAACAATTCCTGATAGAATCTGTCTTAATCAGTTTTCTGGGTGGTGGAGTTGGTATTTTATTGGGGATAGCAATCTCTCGCGTGGTTTCAGGCTTGGGCGACTGGGAAACTGTAGTTTCCACGCAATCTATTCTTCTGGCATTTAGTTTTTCTGTAGCAATTGGGGTTTTTTTCGGGTTTTACCCGGCCAACAAGGCAGCAAACCTCAATCCTATCGATGCCCTTCGCTACGAGTGATCCCCCTATTTTTATCTTTTTAAAATACATGGTACTCTTTGTTAACAATAGGCCCCTGAAAGGGTAAATCGTTAACGACTTTCCTTGCCAAGAAATCCATGGATATCCTGCCCGACAAAAATACATTTATGCGGTTGGCCGGATCCTCATCGCGTGTCCCAGTATGTGGTCAGGATAGAATTCCTTCACTTGATCTCTTAAATATTTTTCAGAAATTATTTTCACAAACAAAGAACTCCTTCCTTCTTGAAAGTGCGAAAGGACCAAAGGAAACAGCACGGTATTCGCTAATGGGCGGTGGCTGTACCAAGGCTTTAGAGATTGCCGGTAATAAGGCGAGATTGACTCAGAGCGGTAAATTGGTCTCAGAATGGAATCATCCAGCCCCTGCCCTGGAAATTCTAAATTTTAACGAAGGAGTTGTTGATTACCTGCCTCATTTCTGGGGTGGTTGGGTTGGGTTTATAGGATATGAGGCCGGCGCATGGTTTGAATCATTAGATGTCCGTCAAGAAACTGAAAATCATTTGCCTGACTTTTTATTTATGGAAGTGGAACGATTTTTTTTATATGACCACGTTACGGAAGAACTGAAATTCATTCTTTCCCCAAATATAACCGGAACAGATGCTGATTATGACGAACTCAGTTGGGAAATTAAAAGAGCCTGGAAAGACGTATATAGAGTCTTAGAGCTCGGTACAGAAAAGCTAGATAACCAATGCGCCCTATTTCCTTCTAATGGGATGCGTTCAAATTTAAGTGAGGCTGACTATATTGAGAGGGTCAAAAAGGCCAAAAACTATATCCTAGAAGGAGATATTTATCAGGCCAATCTGGCACAAAAGTTTGATACATGCTTCAAGGGTAACCAGCTCGAGCTTTATAGCAAACTCAAAAAAATTAACCCTTCCCCATTTTCTGGCTATCTGGACTTTCAAGATTTCTCGATAGTGAGTTCGTCTCCTGAACGTTTGGTCAAAGTACACGAAGAAAAAATTGAAACAAGACCTATTGCTGGCACCCGGCCCCGTGGCCAGGAAGTTGATGAGGACCAGGTTCTTTCAAAGGAATTGTTGATAAACCCCAAAGAACGTGCTGAACATTTAATGCTTGTAGATTTGGAACGAAATGACTTGGGTCGTATTTGCCAGACAGGCTCGGTTAGTGTGACCGGTTTTATGTTTCTGGAGCAATATTCCCATGTCAGCCATATTGTTTCTAATATAACTGGATTTTTAAAACCGGATATCAGTGTTTACGAGATATTAAAGTCTGTATTTCCAGGAGGGACTATTACAGGTTGCCCCAAAATACGTTGCATGGAAATAATTTCTGAACTGGAACCTGTTAAAAGAGGGCCCTACTCAGGGTCTTTTGGTTATATAGGTTTTGCTCCATATATGGATTTAAATATTATTATTCGTTCTATAGTTGTTAATAATGAAATTGCCAGTTTTCATGTGGGAGCTGGAATTGTTGCGGACTCCAACCCTCAAAAAGAGTATCAAGAAACTCTGGATAAGGCAGCGGCAATGATTCAAGCATTGGCACAGCGCTAAAAGTAGCGACAATAAGCTTGAGCATATCTGAATAGATGGTATGTTTGCCAGATAACCTATTAAGTTATTTGCACAGAAAATCCACTGTCAGAGTGAGGTAGATGCAAGATTCTATTGTCTATATAAACGGATTATTTACTACTCTCAAAAACGCTAAAGTGTCAGTGTTGGATAGAGGTTTTTGCTATGGTGATGGTCTGTTTGAAACTATGCGTGCCCGCAATGGAAAAATCTTTAGATCCGACCTACATATTGAGAGGCTTTTTCTATCCTTACCGTTAATCTTTATTGATTTGCCAATAACCAGGCTGGAATTAAAAGATGTACTGCATGAAACATTAAACCGGAATAAACATAAAAATGCGATCATTAAATTGATTGTTACCCGTGGTATTAATACAGGTAGTTTTGAAATAGATCCAGATGAAGCGCCCACTTTAGTCGTCCTTTCCCGTCCCCACAAATCATTATCAAAAACTGTATACACAAAAGGAGTCCAAATCAGCCTGATTTCTGTGCGGGCACCAATTTTGCCCGGGGTCAATAAGGGAATAAAGTCTTGTAATTATCTTTTTAATATATTGATAAAAGAGCTTTCTCATCGTCAAGGAAGTATGGAAGGTATTATTGTTGACCCAGATTTGGGGGTGACTGAAGGGGCTACCAGCAACCTGTTTATCATTAAAGAAGGAATGCTCAAAACACCTATGGCCAATAATAGTGTGTTGGAGGGTATTACACGCCAGGTCGTTATGAAAATTGCCAAAAACTTTAAAGTGCCAGTGAAATTGGGTACATTGAAAGAAGAAGATGTTCTCTCAGCAGATGAGGTTTTTATAACCAACACTGGATTTGACATTGTTCCAGTCGTTAGAGTAAATGATAAATTTATTGGAAATAAAAAACCGGGTATCTTGACCCGTTTTTTACAGGAAGAACTTTTAAAATACATTGAAGAAGATCATCAAACATGATAGCTTTTCATTTCTTTTCTTTTGGATATTGTTATGAGCGGACAAAAACGATTTCACGATAACCCTTCCGGGGTTATTACTGACACCAAACATAATTTGCACTGGCTCCCTAAAGACTCCTGGGGTGACCTGGGTCAGTGGAGAACTTATGATGATGCTCTAGCTTATGCAAGGCTCATGAATCAGGTCTATGCTGGGGGATTCAGTGACTGGAGGCTGCCTACCCGGAAGGAGGCAGAGGAGTTTTATGACGAAGAGTTGAACCAGATAGACTGGGAGGAGGAGGTTATTCATATAGACTCATTGTTTGTCACAAAGTGCGCCTATTTCATGTGGGTCAAGGATACGAATGACAATGGAGAGGTTGGTCGGATTAACCTGAGAAATGGTGAAGTTGATTTTGTTGATCGAAAAACTCTGGAACATCATTCCGCAAGATTGGTACGCAATATTAAATAGAAACCAGCCCTGTTTTCTGTTAACTCCATATTTTATTCCAGAACTCCCTGGAATCCATGCTGTTGTACTTACCCTCTTTATAAAAATCTCCTGATACCATTTTTTCTTCAACCTGCTCGCTGTCTGAGCTGACAATTAGCACATCGGCGTGTTTGGTTTGTGTGAACCCATTGAATAATGTGCCGGATAAGCCAGGTTCTGTATTAAGGGGAAATTTCTTTGCGATTCGTATTTCTTCGCGAGAATTATTAAGGTCAACGCACAGCATATTTTGATCAAGCCAGCACTCAATAGCTTGCTCTTCACTTTTTCCGGTTGCAAATATTTTATTTCCCACCCTGACAGCATGAGTTGGGCTTGAGCTACCTTTGATCCAGACTTTCCCGGAATCCTCAATTTTTTCCATTAAAAAAACCTTGTTCAACGATTGTGGGATTGTAAATTATTGAGTAATGTTTATTGCAAGTTTGATATGCCATTAATTTTTTAGAATCCTCATCATGAGATTTTGACTTGTGGTTTAATTTATACCATAATTTTATCGACTCTAACCCATACAACAAGGCATTAAACTTCTTGAGCCAACAATTTTATAATCGTCTTGAAAAAGAAATAAATTCCTCGCGAGAGAAAAATCTCTTTCGGGAAGTTAAACTATATCCTCAAGGCAAGGTCAACTTGTGTTCAAACGATTATTTCCAATTACGGAATGATCATAGGGTAATTGCTGGCGCAAAAGAAGCTTGTGATAAGTATGGAACCGGAAGTGGTGCCTCTCCCCTGCTCTCTGGTTTTCTTCCATGCCATCAAAATCTGCTTGAAGAACTAAAGACATGGAAACATAAACATTATGGAATGTTGTTTAATGCGGGTTTTTTAGCCAATCAGGCTATTCTTAAACACTTGCCTGGGAAGCGTGATCTGGTTCTTGCAGATAAGTTAGTCCATCATTCTATGATGCAGGCTCTCACTCAAGGTGCTGCCCGATTCAAGCGATATCATCATTTAGATTTGGAGCATTTGGAGGAATTATTGAGTGCCAACCATAAGAATTATGAGACAGTTTTTGTAGTAACGGAAAGTGTTTTCAGTATGGATGGGGATTATCCGGATTTGGTTAAGCTGGTTCAATTAAAAAAGCGATACCCTTTTTTACTTATATTAGACGAAGCCCATGGTACTGGTGTGTTTGGAGATACAGGCGCTGGATTGGCTGAAGAAATGCAAGTTCAGGATCAGGTTGATATTATTGTCGGGACACTAGGCAAATCACTGGCCAGTATGGGGGCGTATGTTCTTTCCAATTCTTCTATTGTTATTGACTATCTTGTTAACCATGCCGGAGAATTTATTTATTCAACTTTTTTGACTCCTTCTCAGGTAGGGTCTGCTGCAGCTGCAGTGAAAATATTACAATCTGCAAAGGATGACCGAAAGCATCTTTTGGATATTTCAAGGAGGCTCAGAAGTTTTATACAATTGGAAAATAAAAAAGATACTGGCATTGTTTCTCCTATAATCCCTTTGATTGTTGGAGATCCTTCCAAGGCTCTCAAAATGAGAAACAAGCTCATGCAAGAGGGTTATATAGTAGGGGCAGTCCGCCCGCCAACTGTCCCACCACAAACATCACGCTTGCGAATTTCCTTGCATAAAGGAATCACCCGTGAATGTTTGGATAATTTTCAGAAATCACTGGAACCATGGATAAAATTTCAACCATAACAGCTATATCAGGCTGGGCAATACCTCGCAAATGGTTTGCTGAGGAAATTTATAACGCTTTTCCAGGGACTAAAGTCCAAATAATATATCCAGAGCAACCGGAAAACTCTGAGGAGGCAGAACTATTACTAAGCCGATATCCTGCTGATTTATATATCGGATATTCCCTTGGAAGCCTGTGGTTGATGAAATATAAGCATTTGCTGCCAGAGGGATGTAAAAAGGCTTTACTGGCCCCTATATTATCTTTTCTTGAAAAAGATGGATTGGGGGGTACTACCTCAGAAACACAATTGAAGTATCTTGCCAGAAGTTTAAAGCAGGGTGATGATCAATGCACCAGTGTCAAAAGCTTTTTTACACATTGTGACCTCCCCTTTTGTGAATCAATGATTGATGAAATTCCTGAAAGAAAGGTTTTATTGAGAGGTTTAGAGTTTTTGAGTTCCTGCCAGGTCACAGGAGAAGCAGCCAAAAATTTTTTGTCCATCCTTGGAGAAAATGATATTTTCATTGACAGTGATTTATTAAAGACCCATATCCCCAAATTAGATATAATTCAAGGAGTTGGTCATGCACCGGGCAGTTTGCTTAAACATCTTGCTTGTAGATTGAGTTGATATACTCATAATTTATGAAAGTCTTTGGAATAAATTTTAATCATTCTCCTGACGAGAAAAAGCCAATCGTTATCGCAGTTTGTGATTTCAAGAAAAGCCAGGGGCTTTTTGTATCAAGGGTTGAATATTTAAATAGTTTGAAGAAATTTGAAGTTTTTTTTGAAACATAAAGACCCTTGGTTTGCAGGTGTTAACTTCCCAGTGGGACAGCCAAACGTTTTTTTGAAAAAGGCAAAACTTCCAGAAAAATGGAGCAGCTATGTAAAAAATATAACCCGCTGGAAAAAGGTTTTGTCTTATGATGGGTGGGGATATAACAGTACAAAGTGTTGAAGGTGAAGGGTCAACTTTTACTATTGAGATGCCCGTTAAGGTTGTGCCTAAGGCAACTCTTCGAAGGCGGTCCTCCGACCGGGCATAATTAATTCCTTCCATTAATAAATGAAATCCTCTATTTTTTACTCTTCCAAAGTTTAATTTAAAAAATAGGAAGAATTCCTTGACCAACACTAATACACATTTGTTCAATGAGAAGAATCTGATAACCAGCTTTTCAAAACACGCCAAAACATATGACCGTTATGCACAATTACAAAAGTCAATGGCTGAAAGACTTGCTTCTCTACTTCCTTCCCCTTTACCGGATAAAATTTTAGAGATAGGTTGTGGTACGGGAGTTTTCACAAGACATCTTTTGACTCAACCCGTAAAACAACTCACCCTCAACGATATCTCTTATGAAATGCTGAATGTTTTGAGTAACTCACTCACATTAACCTTGAATACGATAATATCTTCTGGAAATGCCGAGAGAATCCAGTTCGAGAATATGGATCTTATTTGCGCAAATGCCGTGTTCCAATGGTTTCAGCATCCGCAGGATACCCTGATCAGGCTGTATCAATCATTAGTTCCTGATGGAAGCTTGATTTTCAGTACATTTGGTCCCAAAACTTTGATGGAGTTCAGACAGGCAGCGAACCTGATAAGCCCTGTCAACCTTTATGCAAAGGAGCAATGGTCTGAAATGGCTCGTAAATCTGGATTTATAATAAAATCTAATGATGCAGAAATCCGGAAAATATTTTTCTCAAATTCTATGACACTTTTGAAAAACCTTCAGCAGATTGGTGCGGCACCAATACGTATGGTGAAAACGGGCGGTCTTAGGAGACTGATGCGTGATTATGATTCGAGGTTTTCTACTACTCAAGGTGTTTATGCGACCTGGGAACTTCATTATTACTCACTAACACGTAAATAATTATTATTTTATTTATCCCACATTAATCCTGAGTACTGGCTTTCAAGGTAGAGTATATAACTGATGAGCATTTCTTTTTTAGATTCAAACCTGGCATTATTGAGAAAAAGAGATCCTGCCCTATTTGAAACAATACTTTCTGTACAACCATCAAAATCATTCACGGTAATACGTTCCCGTTCTGGACATTCGTCATTGATGTATTGTGACGTAGCAGGAAACAAAAAACAAATTGATAGCAATTATGATCCTGTTGATGAAGCTTCGCGTTATATGAAAAGGTTGGAAGTTGGTAATTACATAAACTTTTTCGTAATGGGATTGGGTTTAGGCTACCAGGTTTCTGAAATCATTCGAAAAACCTCCCGGGAAGCAAAAATTTACATTTTTGAAAAAGATCCTGAATTATTTGCACTGGCTATCAGGGAGGCTGACTTTTCTTCAGTTTTCGATCATCCTGGAGTGCGTATATTTATTGATACAAACCCAAAAGAATTTGGGACTTTAATAGATCATGAGAATATTAATTTCACTCTAAACAATTATTGTGTTGTTGAACATAAAGCCCTGGTAAATAGAAATATTGAATATTTTGGAATATTATTAAGAGAAATTGAAAATTACTTTAAAGAAAGCAGGATAAATTTAAATACTCAGAAGGTACATTCCAGGCTTTATTACAAAAATATTTTTAATAATATAAAAAATTTAAAGGATAGCCCTGGAATTGTTTCCTTGCAGGGTTGCCTTGCTGATATACCAGCGATCGTTTGCTCTGCCGGCCCATCTTTAGATAAAAATATCCAATTACTAAAATCTAATAGAGAAAACTTTTTTCTTATTGCAGTGGCTACTGCTTTAAAACCTTTGCTTAAAAATGGTATCGAACCAGATGTGGTTTTTTCTATTGATCCTGATGAGCTTACAATCAGTTCTTTTGACTTTGTTGCCGGTTCGGGTAAAGCTTGGCTGGTATATAACGCTGCTGTACCCAAACCCGTTTCTGATGCATTTCCTGGAAGAAAAATAGCTTTTGATTTGAATATTAGTCTTGCCGAGTGGTTCCAGAAATATTCAAAAGAAAAGGGAAATTTGGGAAAAATAACTTCTGTTGCCCACTCGGCATTTAATTTTGCAAATTATTTAGCTTGTTCTCCCGTTATTTTAATCGGTCAGGATTTATCTTTTCACAGACATCGTCAGCATTGCCTTCACTCATTCTATTATGATGAAAACGTCTGCCTGATTAAACGGATTGATCCTATTTATCAGTTGAATCGTTTAAAGTATCTTGGTTATGGGCAAAATCTAACTCAATGCCTTGATGTCTTTGGGTGCCAGACGACATCTACCCTGTCAATGGAGAGTTATAACCGTATTTTCTCCTATTCGATTGACCCTTCTAAAACGAATATTAATGCAACTGAGGCTGGAGTTCCGATAAGGGGTATGAAGACTCTGTCGTTAAAGGAAGCTCTCTTT
>WAHY01000006.1:19394-77142 GCA_009873635.1 Nitrospinota bacterium | reverse complement strand
GCATATTGTAATAAATCGATAAAGAAAAAATGTGATGGTTTGTTTGAGACAATTACATATGAGCAAAAAACTACAGATAATATGTATGAATCAATATCAAGATTAATTCGAGATTTAAAATCAATTCGCAATAAAGCTGTAATTATCAAGTCGCAATATGAGTCAAAGCCTGATTCTCAGAGTAAGCGCTCATTTATTACTGCTATGGTAAATCTTTATAAGGATGTTTTGAAAGATAAAGATACGGCCTTATTGCTTCAGGGCTACGATTTTGAGGGATTTTCTGAGTGGTATCGGTCTAATTGCGAAATAATAAATAAAAAGGAATTGCAGAAAGATAAAAGTTTTTTGGATGAAGAATATGAACGAGACAAGAAATTTTTACCTGTCCTAATGGAATCTGCAGAGTTCTTATTGGAAAAATTCGAAAAATCTTTATTATTGTATAAGAGTTAAATTTTTACCGCTTCAATGACGCTACTGCCCTCCCCTAATTCAAAACGCTTAAATTTTCCAAATCCGCACTTTTTTAATATTTTCTCAGTTTCTTTGAAGGTATATGTTTTTCCTGTAGCCGTGAACATTAGCATGGTTAATGAAAATAATGCCGCATCATAAGGTTTAATACGATTTTCATGCAGAAACAAATCAACAATTAAAATTCGACCACCTCTTTTAAGGGATTTGTGAATTTTTTTTATCAACTTTTGATTTTCAGATGAATTATAGATGTGCAGTATATTTGAATATAATGCAGTATCTGTATTTTTCTCAAAATCAACTTTGAAAATATCTCCTTTTACAAATGAAATTCTTTTCGCGACCGGAGAGTTTTTTATTAAATTTTTTGCAACTTCAAGACTTGTTTCCCTGTCAATCAGAAAGGCCTGTGCTGATGTATCAACTTTCAAAATTTCTGCTGAATAGGTTCCAGGACCACTACCTATATCAATTAATTTTCCCACGGGTTTTCGAGTAATAAACTTTGTAAGCGGTTTGGAATACTTTTGACTTCTTTCGTGCATCGCGTGGGTAAAAGGTTCGCGAAAATCAGGGTCGTCGTCTTCAACTTTTGTTAACTTTCTCCCATTTCGAATGATGTCGACAAGCTTGGACCATTCGTCACGATTTTCCATTCGCAAAAAAACAGTTCCTCTCTTGTAATTTGGGCTGAGTTCACAAAAATGTTTGTAACTTTCCGAGGTATTTGAAAATTTATTACCCGTTTTTTTTATTGCTCCTAGTGAAACTAAGGCATTTAACAACGCCTCAGCTCCTTCATTGTTGACCCCTGCCTTCTTTGCGAAAGCTAAATGGGTCATCTGTTTTTTTTCAAGGTGGGTGAATACCTTGAATTCAAGCGCTGCGATAAGGATATTAGCCTCTTCCAGCAGATCAATTTTGTTTACAAACTGATTAAAATTTAAATATGGCATTACTCGATAACTCCAAAATTCCTTAAAATTTAAACTCCCGGATATATGCCCAAAACTGCATAAATTTAATTATATATCAATATTTTAATATTTACTTGGTATAAAACTTATAATTTAATATATAAAATTTAAAGTCAATAACTTGACTACGGAGGTTCATATGAAGTCGAAATTGGATAATGAACTCAAGAAGGTCGATAATAGGGACCCTGAAAATATTTTAGAACGAGCTGAAGAATTCGAACAAAACCTACAGGAAGAAAATATGAGTTTATACAGAAAGTTCAAGTTGCAGAAACTTATAACTGAAGAAACCATGAATAATTCGAATGAATCTCAAAACCTGTAAAATAATATGCTCTCAATCAGGTTTTCTATGTTAAAACCTTCTCCACTTCATGTTCAAGCCCATAACCAGAGCCAAACCACTTTCCTCTTAGAATTCCATTCTTATCAATCAATAAAGTTGAAGGGGTGCCTCTAAACTGATATGCCTCAAATGTTTTAGCGACATACTTTTTATGTTTTAAATAGTCGAGTATCTGGTTCAAAATAAGATTCTGGTTTTTTTGTGGAAATGAATCAAATTGAGGGAAATCTTTTTTGATAAGATTTTGCGCGTCAACATCAATGTCGCTTGGTTTGTAGGGAATCACTTTATCCCAGGCGACAGGAAAGGGTATGGAATAATCCAGTCTATTATTTGAAAGTAGTCCTTGCGAGTTTAATACTTCATAAGTTGCACCAACCAACTCGCCATCATCAATCAGCTTTTTTAAATTTTCTAAATTGTTAAGGTGAAAGTCTTCAAATGCAGTAGCCAATCCCCAAACCAGTAGAGGAGAATTTATAAATTTTTTTCTTATCTCAAGGATTTCAGGAAATCCGTGAGTGAAACAACCGGGACAATTAACTTGAAAAACCTTTATCAGTATAGGCCGGCCAATCTCGTTACTTATATTGCTTGAAGAACCACCCAACCATTCTTCAATTTCCAAGTCAATAGCGGGCGAATTAACCTGCAGCATTGGAGGAGTCATCATTAACTATTTCTATCAAGCGATGAATAGTATTGCGCATATTTTCAGGAGGGTTATTATTCAAGGCTTCTTCAAGTAAATATATTGCACGACTCTTTTCACCCTGAAGGTTATGAATTAAACCCAGCATGAAGTAAGAGACAAATCTTTTATCACCGTAAGCATAATTGTCCAGAATTTTTTGAAAATGCTTTGTAGCATTGGAATAATTTTTTAATCGATAATAGGCAGAGCCTAAACCAAAATGGATATTGTCTTTTAAGAATGATGGAGGATTTTGCCGGTTAAGTTTCAAAAAGAGATTTAAACTTTTTTTAAATTGTCCATCACGAAAGTTCTTCATTGCCAAGTTGTAATCTTCGATAGAAAAAATAACTGGGGGTTTAACTTCCATTATTTTTTTCAGCCTTGTTTGCGCATCTGTAAAACCCACTTTAGACATCTCAAGATCTTTCTGCATTCGGACCCTGCGCTCTCGCTCAGACTCAATCTGTTTGCCATATTTGGAGCTCATCGCATTTATCTTCGGGTCAACTTTACTCACAGATTCAAACAATGCTATTTCCCTATTAGAAAAGGTGGCATGATTAGCAAAAAGGACCTCTATTTCCTTTGTGAGATTATCAAGCCATAACTGATTTGCCCTTCTTTCAGATAATACTGACTCATCAGGAGGATTCCAGGAATGTCTTTCTTGTTGGTTTATCGGCCAATGCTTTTTTTCAGCTGGAAGGTAGCCGCCACATCCTGCAAAAATCAGGACCAACAATATTATTAAGTTATTTTTCACTGCATTTTTGATCATCTTGCGGTATATAATATTTATAAATAGTCATTTTTTAGTTTATCTGATTACTCCTTATTTATCAAGCCATTAGCGATATGAAAAACTACTATTCTGTTTTGGGCGTCGAGAAAACTGCCTCTGATAGTGAGATAAAAAAAGCCTACCGTAAGCTAGCTATGAAGTTTCACCCTGATAGAAACGAGGGTGACCCAAAAGCTGAGGAAAGATTTAAAGAAGTCAGTGAAGCTTATGCTGTTCTAGGTGATAAGAAGAAGCGAAATCAATATGATCAATTTGGTTCCGAAGGTTTCCATCAGAAGTTTTCGCAAGAAGATATTTTTCGTGATTTTGACATAAATGAGATTCTCAGAGACTTCGGTTTCGGAGGAGGTAATCCATTCCAGGGACAGGGTTTTGGTGGATTTGGCAACCCATTTTCCCACGGGAGAGCGCAACAGCGTGAAGTTAAAATTCCCCCAATTAAAAAGGAATGTACGATTAGCTTTGAGGAGGCAGCTCTGGGGTGTCAACGTACAATTTCTATTGCAAGAAATGGAGTTAAAGAAGAGACCAGTGTGAAAATTCCTCCGGGAATTACACATGGAAAAGTTTTACGCGTACATGGAAAAGGTCAGGCTTCCCCTTTGGATAACCGTAGAGGCGACTTGCATCTGCTTATTAATGTTCTTTCCCATCCTCTTTTTCGCCGAGAGGGGAAAAATATTGTTGTTGATGCTGAAATAAAGCTGACTCAGGCTGTTTTAGGCGCAACGGTTGAGGTTGAAACTTTAACGGGTATAAAATCAGTTAAAATTCCACCAGGCACTCAATATGGTACCAAGCTTAGGCTTAAAGGAGCAGGAATAAACTTTGCTTCAAGAGAACGTGGTGACCAATTGGTAAGAATTATAGTAAAGATTCCTAAAACGCTCACTGAGGAACAAATTCCACATATACAGTTTTTACAGGACACAGGAGTTTAATAAAATAAAAACTTTATTGAATATCTGTGAATCCTAATAAGGCTTATTAGCATCTACAAAGTATCTCATTAAGGAGTGAAGTTTGTGGCACAAGTTTATTTTAAAACGGATAATGTAACTTATGATGTAGAAGACGGCACTCCCCTTATAGACTTTTGCGATGAGGTTGGTGTGTCACTCTCCTTTGGTTGTACTGAAGGTACTTGTGGGGTTTGTGAAGTAACAGTGGCGGAAGGAAGAGAAAATGTGTCCCGGGTCACGGAAGAAGAAAAAGATTATTTGTTGCCTGAAGATCTGGAAGAAGGGATGCGGCTGGGTTGCCAGGTCAAAATTAGAAAAGGAAAGGTAACGCTAAGCTGGAAAAAAGTAAAAGCTCGATAAAAAGATTATAAACTGTTTTAGCTAAGAGTTGATAGTGCAGCTACTCTTCTTTGGTCGATTGTAAGTTTAGATGGTGGCTGTCAGCTCAGAGCTTCCCTCCATGTCCCACATTTTTTCTTTTGCCGCAAGCATATTTTCAGTAAAAGTTTGCATCGGTGTTCTTCCCTGACACCGTTTTCCCTGATGAGTACGTTGGTTGTTATACCGATCCAGCCAGACATCTTTTGCATTTTTTATATTGGGGAGCCTATCTACTGGGGCCGTCATGATTTGTGGCCATTCAACTCTAGCAACAAACTAAAGTAATCGAAAAAAGAGTTTCAAAACTTACATAACCAATGATTAATCAGGTGGTGAATCCATCCACCTAGAACCAGCCTCTTATCTTTTCTGACGCCATTTATGTGCGACCCTAAAAAATTGGTCTAACACGTTCGGGCGAACATATCGATATTCGGCCCTGCAATTTGGGGATATGCCATGCCTCAGAATTTGAATTGAGAGCCAGTGAAAAGTAGCGTAGGGAAAATAATAATCCCTGCGTGAACCTAGTCTTTTCCTAAGGCTTCAGAGCTTGTTACCACACCACATAGATTTAGGGATAGTAGGTCTGAGAACTAGTTTGCTCCAGACCCCTATATCTTCTAATTTCAGTCAAAATGCTACCCAAAGCGCTACCCAAACCAAAAAGGACCTACGGGTAATCCCATAAGTCCTTGTAATATTGGTGGGCCCAACAGGATTCGAACCTGTGACCTACCGGTTATGAGCCGGGGGCTCTACCAACTGAGCTATAGGCCCACACAATCAGCTTTCAATAAAACTTCGTAACTTCTTACTTCTGCTTGGATGCCGCAGTTTGCGCAGGGCTTTTGCCTCAATTTGTCGGATACGCTCGCGGGTGACCGCAAAATCCTGCCCAACTTCTTCCAGTGTGTGCTCTGAATCCAACCCTATACCGAACCGTTTTCGCAATACACGTTCTTCACGTGATGCCAAGGTCGAGAGAACTTTGAGAGTTTGTTCCTTCAGATTCTTTTTGACCACCGAATCGATGGGCGAAAGGACTTTTTTATCTTCGATGAAATCCCCCAGGTGGCTGTTTTCTTCTTCACCAATTGGAGTCTCAAGGGAGATGGGCTCCTTGGCAATTTTTAGAACTTTACGAACTTTGTCCACCGGCAAATACATTTTGACAGCGATTTCATCCGGAGTTGGTTCACGACCCAGTTCTTGAACAAGATGTCTTGATACACGGATCAATTTGTTGATAGTTTCGATCATATGTACCGGAATACGTATCGTCCGGGCCTGATCCGCAATTGCTCGGGTGATAGCCTGTCGAATCCACCATGTCGCGTAGGTTGAAAACTTATAGCCCCTCTGGTACTCAAATTTGTCAACCGCTTTCATGAGGCCGATGTTGCCTTCCTGGATCAGGTCAAGAAACTGGAGTCCCCGGCTGGTGTACTTTTTGGCGATACTGACCACGAGCCTGAGGTTGGCTTCCGCCAGTTCCCGTTTAGCGGTTTTGTCTTTAACGCGGCCACGGGCTATGGACCTTACAGTAGCCAGCAGGCTGTCTTTGCTGGTTAATGTTTCCTTCTCTATTTTTTTTATCTTTCGACGTCCGGTTTGTACCTGTTTGATGAAGTTGTCATATTGGGTGCGTGTAACAACTTTACCTTTTGGAACCTTTACGCTTTTTTGCTTGGTCCAGTTTTTAGCCAGTTTTTTTACTCCAGCCAGTGAAATTCCCAGTTGCCTTTCGATATCTCTTTCCGTTTTTCCTGCTTCCCTGTATTCGGCTGCGATCGAATAAATTTTTTCGATGACACTATCCATTTCATCCTGAGAGAGAGACAATCCAGAAATGAGCTTTTCAACTTCTTTTTGTTGTTTTTGAATTTGATCGGATGTTTTAGTCTGCATTTTTTCTGACAGCTTGCCACTTTCCAGTTTCAGCTGCAGTTTTTCAAGCTTGTTAAATTCCGTTTTTAAGGATTTAACTTTTTTTATGAATTTTTTAGTTTCATCTTTCTCAGACTGTTCCTTGTTTTCCTCTGGTTCAGGGCTCTGAATCAGGTCAAAGATACGGATCTCTCCTTTTTTAACCTGGTCAGCCATGGTAACAAGTTCCCGGGTAGTGACTGCGCAACTGGCCACTGCCGCCAGCACTTCATTTTGCCCGGCTTCAATTCTTTTGGCGATTTCCACTTCGCCCTTGCGGGTGAGCAGTGAGATAGTTCCCATTTCCCTGAGATACAATCGGACGGGATCATCGATGGAAACTGAATCAGACTTGGAAGTCTGGGAATCTTCAGTGCTTTCTTCCTTGTTACGGTCTTCTTTCTCAGCGGCTACTTTTTCACCCTTAAGAGTGGTGTCAACAATGTCTATCTCATTTTCACCAAAAAGGTGCATGAGGTCATCAATTTGATCCGGAGTCACAACATCAGAGGGCAGGACATCATTGACCTCTTCATAGGTCAAATAACCTTTTTCCTTGCCCAGTGATATCAGCTTGTTAATTTCTGATACATGCGTGAGTTTTTCCATTGTGGCCATCGTTTCTCCTAATTACACGTTTGCGTTTTAAATATATGTCAATGAGTTAAGGCTAAATGCATTTCACGAAGCCTGGCCTGCAGTTCCTGTGATTTTTCAACTTGCCCGGCTTTGGCGGCATCAAGACGTTGTAGCTTCAAAACCTTGATTTTTGATTTAATGTGAATATTCTTGAATTTTCTAATGCAATCCTGAGCTGTCTTTTCTGGAGAATCAAACTCTACCGGCTCCAATCCTAAACGAGACAAGGTGTTTTTGATTTCGGGATTTTCAGTCTGGTCCAGCAGTTGGTCTATTTTCAAGTCCTGGTTATTATCTATTTTTTGCTGACAGGTTTTGGCAATTGTTTTAAAAGCCGGATCAGAGAAGTCGTCAGGATTTACTTCCAGCAAAATGGCCTGAGCCGTTTCCTTATCGGAAAGAATCAGCTGAACTAAATGTTTCTCCAGGTTTATAAGTGGAACCAGTTCATTATCTTTTTCAACGAGCCGTGGCTGGTTCTGGGCCAGGGCCCTGCTCAATTCTTTTAAAAAAGTCCGGTCATCAATATTTGTTTTGGAAGTAAAATTTTCCAACCAGGCAGTTCGCTCCACAGTATTCTTGATCTTTACCAGCCATGGAAGAATCTGGTTCGCCATTTTAACTCTGTCTTCAGGAGTCTTATTGGGTGATTCCTTCACCAGCACATCAATATAAGATTCCATAAAAGGCTTTGCGTTGCGTATTTTTTCCAGGAAATTTTCTGCCCCCTGTTCATGGATGAACGAATCGGGATCTTGACCTTCCGGCAGAACAACGATTTTCACATTCAAGCCTTGCTCAAGCAAGATATCAAACCCTTTTTCAGCAGCAGAACGTCCTGCGGAATCGGAGTCGAAAACCAGCACTGCGGTTTCAGCATGGTTTCTCAAAATACTGGCCTGCTTGGGTGTCAGAGCTGTACCGCAGGTGGCTACAACATGCTCAATACCGTTTTGAACCGCACGCATCTGGTCAAAATAGCCTTCAACCAGAATGACCTGATTCTCTTTGCGTATCGCTAGTTTTGCCTGGTCCATACCAAAAAGTGTTTCGCTCTTTTGATAGAGAGGGGTTTCGGGAGAATTGAGGTATTTCGGCTGGTTCTCTTCGTCGATGGAGCGTCCTCCAAAACCGATTATGTTTGAATGAAGGTCTTTGATAGGAAAAATAACCCGACCACGAAAACGGTCGTAAACTGAAGAACCATCTTCTTTTTTAGTGACGAGTCCAGACTTAATGAGCTGTTCCTGTGCCACGGAACCTTTTTGCTGGACATGTGTCAACAGACCTCTCCAGGATGGAGCCGCCCAGCCAACACGGTAACGCTCGAGTGTTTTAGAGTCAAAATGCCGGGATGTTAAATAGTTTCTTGCGCTCAGTCCTGCTTCCGGGTTTTTTAAAAGGGACTGAAAGTATCTTGTAGCGGCCTCATTGATTTTCCTTAAAGCTTCCCTCTCTTTTTGCCTGGGGTCAGATGAAGAGTCCGAGTTATTTCGTGGCAGAGGGATACCTGTTCTCTCGGCAAGAATCTTTATGGCATCTGGGAAGGAGATACTCTGGATTTCCATGAGGAATTTAAAAACATTTCCTCCGGTGCCGCAACCAAAGCAGTGATAGATACGCTTTTCCGGACTGACTGAAAAAGAGGGTGTTTTTTCAGAGTGGAACGGGCAAAGCCCTTTATAGTTTTTGCCGGCTTTTTTGAGCACGACATGATCCGAAATCACTGCAACAATATCTGCGCGATCGCGAATTTCGTCAATGATATGGTCTGGAATTGAAATTTTCAAAATAAAATCTTTATGAAAAACCCGGCTCTTATAGAGCCTTGTTTGAAATACTTTTTAAGGGTTGGAAAACACTAGCTTAAAATTTCACCCGCAAGATCTTTAATAACACTGTTATCCGCTTTACCCTTGAACTCAGGAACCAGAATTTTCATTATTTTGCCGAAGTCTTTCATGCTTTCGGCCCCGGTTTCCGAGATCACTTCTTTAATTCTTTTGCGTAAATCCTCTTCTGAGATTTGTTCTGGCAAATAAGACTGCAAAATAGCCAATTCCTGATTTTCCTTTTCCATCAAATCCACTCGTTCACCCTGCTTGAAAAGGGCTGATGCTTCTTTTCTTTTTTTTACCTCACGGGTTACCAGCGATAGAATCTCTTCTTCCTCCAGTTCTTTACGAAGGTTGATTTCCTGATTTTTGATAGCCGAAATTACACTACGGATGGTATTGAGCCTGAGCGAATCTTTGGATCTCAGCGCCTCCTTCATATCAGCAAGGAGCTTTTCCTTTAAAGTCATGAATTTATTCCATTAAACAAGGTGGGAATATAGGGACCCACACGGTTTTTGTCAATACTTTGCGGTAAATAAAAAATTAGGCGAAAATGATGCCCGGAAATCCAATAGCCCTTATTTATCAAAAAGATATGGCGGTCTTGTGCCGGCGGGTTTTGACAGGGTATTTTGAATTAATCTTCTCCAAGCCGCTTATTGTCTCATATTTTTATAATTTGAGGGAAAATATATTTTTTCTTTTTGAAGGCAGTGGTTCTGAGGGCTATGGGCTCAATAAATAAGGTATTTGTTTCGTATTTTCGAAAATTCCGCTAAATCTTGTTTCCAGCTTTCTTCGAGAGCGGTTAAAGAGAAATTATCATCGAAAATAGATTCCCGCAATTCAGTATTGCCATAAAGCAGGTCGATGGCCAGACGATCGCTGACGTACTCATAGGGTTCCGTTCTCCACTGTAGTTGCTCCGGGTACAATTCGGCAATGGCGCGAAGCAATGCGATGGTAGTGAGCAGGGGTTTGTACTTATCCCGGTCGGTGACATGGAACTGGAGTCCCGCGCAAATTTCTCCAGCGTGTTTTTGGAACATGGGTTTGAAGTATTGTGGGCGGAAAATCACTCCAGGTAAAAGATCGGAGTCTTTCTCAAGTCGCGTTGCCAGTTTATGGGGGTCAATAAATGGGGCACCGGTTTGTTCAAAGGGGAGGGTGGTGCCTCGTCCTTCTGAAAGCAGTGTCCCTTCAATCAGGCACATTCCCGGATAGACCGTAGCTGTTGACACGGTGGGCATATTTGGCGATGGGGGTGTCCAGATCAACCCTGTCTGGTCGTACCACATCTCACGGTTCCATCCGGTCATGGGAACAACTTTCAAGTCGCAATGAATTTCAAAATGTTCATTGAACAGACAAGCCAACTCACCTGCTGTCATTCCGTGCCGGTTGGGCAGGGGATATTGCCCCACAAAGGAACGCCAGGGTTCGCCTACCAGGTTGCCTTCAACCGAAATGCCGTTTATGGGGTTGGGGCGATCACAAACGACCATTCTCACGCCGGCCTTTTGACAGATGGTCATGCAGTTAGCCATGGTATATATGAAAGTGTAGTAACGCGAGCCGACATCTTGAATATCAAAAATCAGATTATCAATTCCATCGAACAATGCCGGATCGGGGGTCAGAGAAGTCTCACTTTTTCCATAAAGGCTTTTTATTTTGAGGCCTGAAAGCGGGTCGATTTCATCGGGGATATGTATCATATCCTGTGCGGTGCCATACAAACCATGTTCGGGGGCGAATAAAGTATGCAGGCTGTAAGCGGGATGGGATTTAAAATGGGCTATAGAATGTTTGCCATCACCAGCCAGGCTTGTGTGGTTAACGATCAGACCTATTGTATTACCCTTTAAATATTTTTCAGGCTGGGAGAGTAGGTGGTCAATTCCGGAAATGGTCTGAGTCATTGATTAGATATCGAGAGTGTTGAAAAATGTGAAAAACCCTGGCTGGTAAATTGTAATATTTTTTTTGCGGGAAAAAGTGTTTTTGGTTCAACGTATAATTGCTCGCTGGCCCCACGCCTAGTGGGAGAATTTGAAACCTTTGGGTATGACAATGATGTTTGATTCTTCATCGACAAAAAAACGTTTTTTATCCTGTTCCAGGTCATACCCCATTGTGATGTTAGGAGGCACTTCAACATCCTTATCAATGATAGCCATATTGATTTTGCAGTTTTTGCCAATTTTAACCCTGTCCATCAATAGAGAGTTGATCACAGCCGCTCCACTATCAATGCTGACTTCAAGTCCGATTACGGAGTCCTGAACAATTCCACCGCTTATAATACTTCCTTCAGCGACGATGCTGTTGACAGCCTGTCCCCGGCGTCCGTCTTCATTAAATACGAATTTAGCCGGAGGAGTTCCGTAGCTCGCAGTTTTGATGGGCCAGTTTTTATTATAGAGGTTGAACTCAGGTTTGATGTTTCTCAGGTCCATATTTGCTTCCCAAAATGCTTTTATCGTACCAACATCCCTCCAATATCCTATTTCCTTTCTAGTGATACCGGGAATCCGGTTTCTACGAAAGTCGTAGGCAAAGACTCGTGACTTATTGAATACGCGAGGCAGGATATCCTTGCCGAAATCGTGAGATGAGTCTACATTTGCGGCGTCATCGTAGAGCATTTCTATCAATGCTTCTTTATTGAAAAGATAATTCCCCATTGAAGCAAAGGCTTCTTTTGGTTTTCCCGGTATTGGTTTTGGGCGCCTGGGCTTTTCTTTGAACCCTGTGACCCTCTGTTTTTCCTGCACCTGGATCACTCCGAAGGAGGTGGCTTCTTTAAGTGGAACGGGCAGGGCAGAGATTGTAACATCCGCCCTCTTTCGAATATGAAAGTCTATCATTTGCTGTAAGTCCATGCGGTAGATATGGTCGGCACCAAAAACTGCTATAAGATCGAAGTCACCATCTTCAATCAAGTTTATGTTCTGATAAATTGCATCGGCTGTTCCGCGGTACCAACTGTCACCTGTCCGTTTTTGTGCGGGAACAGGAAGAATGAAATGGTCGCGAAGTATTGAACTGAAGCGCCAGCTTTCCTGCAAATGCTCGGCCAGGGACTGTGACTTGAATTGGGTCAGAACGTAAATAGAATAGATTCTGGAATTGATAAAATTGCTTAATGCGAAATCAATCAGTCGATATTTGCCTCCAAAAGGTACAGCGGGTTTTGCTCGTTGCTGGGTAAGTGGGTAAAGTCGACTTCCCTCACCACCGGCAAGAATCATTCCCAGGACTTTTTTTATAGAACCAGCCATAGAGTCTCTTATTCACTAAATGCAGGATTAATTTGCAATTACTTTTGCTGGTGGGTAGCAGGGGCTTTTTAGTTAGTGCTCCGTTCCCCGCCGGATGTGCACCTGTTGACTTTGATGATATTGCTAAACTTATAGGCTGTCAACCAGACAAAAAAACCGGTTCCCCCATGGAGAGGAACCGGTTTAGTGTCTTACCTATAATGGAACGATGGGATTACATCATGCCAGGCATGCCACCCATTCCACCCATTCCACCCATTCCACCCATTCCACCGCCGGCACCATGAGCGTGACCAGCATGCTCATCTTTTTCTTCGGGTAGATCGGTGATCATTGCTTCAGTGGTCAACAGGAGACCGGAGATGCTGGCAGCATTTTGCAATGCGGTGCGAGCAACTTTCGCGGGATCCATAATTCCAGCCTTAATCATGTCCGTGTACTTATGGTTTTTAGCATCAAAACCTTCGTTGCCTTTCAAAGTTTTCACTTTTTCGCAAACAACAGTACCTTCTTCCCCTGCATTGGTAGCAATCTGCCGTAGAGGCTCTTCCAGAGCTCTGCGGATGATTTGTACACCAAGTTTAAAATCATGGTCGCCTTTGACTTTATCAAGAGAAGACAGGCAACGCATGAAAGCCACTCCGCCACCGGGGATGATTCCCTCTTCTACCGCGGCACGCGTAGCATGCAGGGCATCTTCTACACGGGCTTTCTTTTCTTTCATTTCCATTTCAGTAGCGGCTCCAACCTTGATGATGGCTACGCCACCCACCAGTTTAGCCAACCGCTCCTGCAGTTTTTCACGGTCATAGTCGGAACTGGTCTCTTCAATCTGGTTGCGGATCTGTTTTACCCGCGCCTGAATGTCAGAGGCTTTACCTTTACCATCAACGATCACTGTGTTTTCTTTGTCAATGGTAATGCGCTTGGCGCGACCCAGGTCTGACAGGTCGACACTGTCGAGAGAAACACCAATATCTTCGGTGATCACTTTTCCGCCAGTCAGGATAGCTATATCATTGAGCATGTCTTTTCTGCGATCGCCGAATCCAGGTGCTTTGACAGCAGACACATTCAATGTGCCACGAAGTTTGTTGACCACGAGAGTTGCCAGCGCTTCGCCTTCAACATCCTCAGCCAGGATAAGAAGAGGCTTGCCACCTTTAGCAACCTTTTCCAGCAAGGGCAGGAGATCTTTCATGTTGGCAATTTTTTTCTCGTGAAGCAGGATGTAACAATCTTCCAGGACCGCTTCCATACGCTCTGCATCAGTTACAAAATAAGGGGAAAGATAACCGCGGTCGAACTGCATTCCCTCAACAATTTCCAGGGATGTGTCCATACTTTTGGCTTCTTCGACAGTGATAACACCATCTTTTCCTACCTTGTCCATCGCTTCAGAAATAATTTGTCCGATAGCCTTGTCCTGATTGGCAGAAACGGTTCCAACCTGTGCGATTTCTTTTTTGTCCTTGGTGGGTTTAGCCAGTTTCTGGATTTCAGGAACAATGATGCTAACAGCTTCTTCAATGCCGCGTTTGATGTCCATCGGGTTTGCACCTGCGGTTACGTTTTTCATTCCTTCACGAAAAATAGCTTGTGCCAGAACCGTTGCTGTGGTTGTGCCGTCACCTGCGTTGTCACTGGTTTTGCTGGCAACTTCATTTACCATTTGCGCTCCCATATTTTCAAATGGATCTTCCAGCTCAATTTCCTTAGCAACCGTTACACCGTCTTTAGTGATGGTGGGGGAGCCAAACTTTTTATCGATAACCACATTGCGGCCTTTGGGTCCCAAAGTGATTTTTACAGTATTTGCCAGTTGATTAACTCCAGCCAGTATTTTATGTCTGGCGTTTTCATCATATGCAATTTGCTTAGCCATAAAAGTAATTCTCCTTATCTCTAAGAGATGTGAATGATTTATTCGTTATATATTTGGTAAGAAAGCTTAGCCTACTATTGCCAATACATCATCTTCGCGCATTAGCAGGAAATCTTCGCCATCAAATTTGATTTCTGTTCCGCCATATTTACTGTAAAGGACTTTGTCACCAACTTTTACTTCCATCTTGACGGGTTTGCCGTCATCACCCACTTTGCCTTTGCCAACTGCTTTCACACGGCCTTCGATAGGCTTTTCTTTGGCAGAGTCAGGAATGATAATTCCCCCTTTTCGGACTTCTTTTTCCAGGATGGGTTGAACCAGAATACGGTCATGCAATGGTCGGATTTTCATATGGACTCCTTGAAATAATGTTAAACTCTAATTAAAATAAAAAAACTAATTGTGCTTAAATCTGCCCAATAACCACAAAATATTGAAATTTAATGCCTTATTCCCTTATTCAGAAGAGGTTTGGCTAGAGGTATCGCTAGTCTGGCACTCTTGAGGTGTGAGTGCTGACAATATATAAAACCCGAATCTTAAAAAGCAAGGTCTACCCTCAAAAAAAGTGAAAAAAATACTAAAATTATGAAAAAGACTAATAAAAAAGAGGTTTTACAGGTAGAAACCTTCCCGAATCCGTTTCCTGAGAGGGATTATATTATTGAAATGGAGTGTCCAGAGTTCACCTGTTTGTGCCCCAAAACAGGGCAACCGGACTTTGCCGTCCTGCATATCAGTTATGTTCCTGACAAATTATGCCTGGAGCTGAAATCCCTGAAAATTTATCTGGTTTCCTACAGGAATGAAGGTGGATTTCACGAAAAAGTGACCAATCTCATTCTGAATGACCTTGTAGCGGCTTGTCGTCCACGAAAGATGAAGATTGTAGGTGAATTCAATGTACGTGGAGGGATTCACACTACCGTGACGGTAGAACATCTGGCAAAAAAAACCTCTGCCCGCCGTAAAAGCAGCGCGAGATAACGAATATGACTGCTAACGGCAAAAATCCATTGCAAGGTACTGGCGGAGGCTCTCTGAGAACCGGTGAATGTCACTCCTGTGGCGAGTGTTGTAAGACGGTCAATATGACCGTTGTGAGAGATATAACAATCCAGCAACATGGCAGCCTGGAAGAGCTTGAACTTTATTTATCCTTCAGGGGCATTCGGGTTGTTGGTTCTGATGAAAAGAGAAACCAGCTCTATTATTCTATGGATCTTCCTTGTAGTGAGCTGACTAAGGATAATAAATGCCGTGTCCATGACAGCCCGCAAAAACCTCTCATTTGCCATCGTTTTCCCTCAAGCAAAGAAGATATTGAGGACATTCCCGAATGTGGCTACAGTTTTCAGCCGGAAAGGCACCTGTGATCGTGGACGAAAAATTGCATGATTTTCACTGTGGCTGGCTGGTAAAACAACTGTGAAACAGGCACCATGCCCGGGTTCGCTTTGAGCGAGGACATTTCCTCCGTGGTTTTCTGCTATTTTTTGACAAATGGCAAGTCCCATTCCAGTTCCCTTGTACTCACTTTTGCTGTGCAATCTTTCAAAAGGCAGGAAAATACGACCTTTGAACTTTTCATCAAAGCCGATTCCCTGATCTTTGACGGATATCGCCCAATTGTTTTGTCCGCATGGACGGCTGTAAATATTAATTTTTTGAAGTCTGTCTGGACTGTGAAACTTAATGGCATTGGACAGGAGGTTTTGCAACAAAAGTCGAACCTGATACAGGTCTCCTTCGTTAGTAGGAAGCGTATCTACAAGAATACGTCCATCATTCATGAGAGGTGATAAACCCAGATCAGCAATTATTTCTTTAAAAACTTTTTCGAGATTAATTTTATTTGTAAGTTCTGTCTTAATTGAGGTTTGTGAAAAAACCTGAAGATCGTTAATGAGTTCCTGCATCCTTAATGCGGAGTTTTGCATTCGAAGCAGGTAATCCTTCGATTCCGGTTCGAGACAGTCAACCTTTTCAGATAACCGCTGACCAAATTGGGCAATTTTATAGGCGGGCGATCGCAACTCATGAGAGGCCAGGGCTATGAAATCTTTCAGAACCTGATTGCTTTTTTTCAATTCCTGAGCCTTAGATTCAAGTTGAGTCTCTGCATGCATACGTTCTAATTCACTAGCGCATCGGGGCGCGAAAATATTCAGGATGGACCAGTAGTGTTCATAACGCGGAATAAGTGTCTCACCCATAACTGCTATCAGGCCGATCAATTGATTCTTAATGTTGAATATTGGAACCCCTAGATATGACAGAATGTTATGCTCGACCAGAAATAGATCGTTGGAAAAACTTTCCTGCACGTTTGGGAAATAGCATATCCCCCTGTTTACCACTTTCTCACATGGGGTTCCTTTCAAGTCGTAGGTAAAATTTTCGGCAATATTACTCCCATCCCAGAAAGCCAGAGTTTTTACTTTTTCTCCATTCGTTCCGGTAGTTTTTCCGATGATGACATAGTTTACTTCGAAAACTGAAGCCAGGCTTTGGGACAGTTTGTTGAAAAACTCATTACCGATGACAGAGCAGGTACTTTGACTGACGGAGGATAAATGATGGTTGAATTGATTTAATTTTGCTTCGCTATCCTGTAGTGATTCCAGTGAACTCTTGCTTTTACCAATCAGCATGTTCAATCTCTTCATAGATTGGTTTCGAGAAACAGCATACAAGGCTGTATTGTTGATTCGAGAGAGATTTTTGCCGGCAGGATTTGAATTCTTACTATATTTTTGACTTGATAAAACAGGGGTTTTTAAGGGAGGATTCTGGTCAGTTCGAAATTTTGATTCTTTGGAATTCATTGCCGGCCTTTTGGTGAAGTAATGCCGGTTAATAATATTTCCAATATTTAGATACCTTTCCAATGTTGGGTATTGATTACCAAATTGCAAGTAATTTTATCGTTATGCGGAATGCTGCTTTCTAGGTAGTCCGTTATTCGTGGTTTTGCCTGGATGTGATTGCCGAAGAACTGGTTGTAAAAAAAAGATTTATTTTTTTGACCAGGGGATACTGGCTTGAAGATGAGCATACTAATTCTGTTATAATGCAACTTTTGGATACAGTTATGGGACAACGGTTTGTTGAAAATGGAAATAGAACAATAAAAGACTTGCAGACAGGTTTGGTCTGGCAGGAAAGCTATGCTTATATAGAAACCGGCAATAATATCAGCTGGTATGATGCTCAGGAATATATTGGTAAACTAAACCATGAAAAGCTGGGGGGATATGATGACTGGCGTCTGCCAAGTCGTCTTGAAATCCAAAGTATCTATGAGATAGCCAAACCTTTCCAGTCAAGGGGGAAGACTTTTATTCTACATATTGATCCGGTTTTTGAGTTCAGTTATGGATCTTGTTTCTGGACCAGTAAAACACGATGGTCCGCGGCACTTGGCTTTGAGTTTGACATGGGAGACATTCACTGGTATCCCAAGGGAAGCCATAAAGGAACAGTAAGGGCCGTAAGGGATAATTGGCAGCCTCTGCTGATGATTGACCCTGGTTGGGCGGAAAAAACCAGAGACTTGTAAATATATATGGATCAGCAACAATTCAAAATAGAAAAAGCCAAGGCACGTAAGCTTCGCCAATCGCAGTGGTGGCAGGAAAAAATACAGGCAGGCGTTTGCCATTATTGCGGGGGTCGGTTTCCATCAGAAGAATTGACCATGGACCATATTGTTCCTATATCCCGGGGAGGAAAGAGCCGGCGGGGCAATCTTGTTCCCTCATGCAAAAAATGTAATGTGAATAAAAAATACTACACCCCAGCAGAGATCATTCTTCGCGAAAAGCTAGGTCAGGATATTCAATTTTAATTATTTACTCTTCAACTGTTCTAAAATATTCCTTTGGGAACTAAAAATAAAGGAGAATAGAATGCAATTGCCTGTGCCATTTCTCCCGAAATACTTTTCCCAGTAAAATTATCAAGGTTAAACTTAACTCATGCAGATACTTTTAGATACTGATTGCCTGATTCAGGCTTTGAGCGATATTCAGGATGCTACTGTGCTGAACCTGTGTCGTCAAAAACTTTGCCGGGGCTGGGTCGCATCCACTTCAATTCCGGTTATTTTGGAAGAGGTCGGCGAGCAGAATGTTCAATCTCTTTTGCAGCAGCTTGCTGTATTGACTCCTACTGCTCATGATATAAATATGGCATTGGAGTCTGAAAAACCATTTGCTAAAGACATGCTGGCTCGTCTTGTGGAAGCTTGTGGTTTGGATGCTGTGGTCACGCTTTCTCCTGAAAGCTTTTCAGGTTTAAATGTAGAGGTTCTGACCCCCCGGCAGTTGCAGGAAAAACTCAATGCTCCTCCTGAACCAGTTCGTGAGGTACGTTTACTCGATATTGCCGCTTCTTACCATGAGATATTGAATGATGTGGAAAAGGAAATGTCTGAAACAGTTCGATCTGGATATTTCATCCTTGGACCAAAGGTCTCAAGACTGGAAGAGAGGATGGCAGAATATTGTCAGGCTGAATATTCTGTGGGGGTTTCTTCAGGTACCGATGCATTATTGATTGCCTTGATGGCATTAGGGGTCGGCCCTGGGGATGAGGTGATCACTACACCCTACACATTTTTTGCGACAGCAGGTTCAATTGTCCGTGCTGGAGCCAAACCGGTTTTTGTCGATATCAACGATATTACTTTTAATATTAAGCCCGAACATATTGAGCGTTGTATCACTCCTAACACCAAAGCCATCATCCCGGTGCATCTCTATGGACAATGCGCAGATATGGAACCGATCCTGCAACTGGCAAAGCAAAAAGGTTTGGCAGTGATAGAAGATGCCGCGCAGGCGATTGGTTCTGAATACAAAAACAAACCGGCAGGATCGATGGGAGACATGGGATGCTTTTCGTTTTTTCCGGCTAAAAACCTGGGTGGTTTTGGAGATGGTGGGCTGGTCACCACCAATTCGAAAGAGTTATATGAACAGCTAAAGATCCATAGGGTGCATGGTGGGAAGCCTAAATATTACCATAAAGTGATGGGAGGTAATTTCCGTCTGGATGCTCTTCAGGCAGATGTTGTGTCTGCCAAACTTGGGTATTTGGAGGGCTGGACAGAGAAAAGAAGAAAAAATGCGCAAACCTATAACCAATTATTTAAAAATGCGGCCTTAACCCCGTTTATTCAACTTCCCCCTGAAGTGTTTCCCAGACATGTATATAACCAATATGTAATTCGTGCGGGGAACCGCAGGGATGAGCTTAAATCATTTCTTAATGAAAAGCGGATAGGCTGTGAAATTTATTATCCGATACCGCTCCACCTTCAGGACTGCTTCAAATCTTTGGGCTGTAAAAATGGGGACTTTCCTGAATCGGAAAAAGCCGCCAGGGAGACTTTGGCGCTACCTATATCTCATGAGGTGAGCCAGGCCCAGCAGGAATATGTTGTTGCAATGATTCAACAGTTCTTTTTAGGGGAGTGAGCGGAAAGTTCAAAACAGCGGCGGTTTTTCTTCCTCGACAAATTTTTCGCGCGGGGTATGAACCTGGCTCTCGCAAATCATGATGATATGAAAACCCAGTTTTGTTTTAATGGGCTCAGGAATCTTGAATTTCTCTGCCTTCATAATATTGTCTATCAACTCCTGGTTCATGGTTTGCGGGGCGATTTCCATCTCTTTGTAAACCCAACCCAGTGAACCACCCAGTGTTTTACTCATACATGCGCTATATTTTTTAGCGAGACGAGTAAAAAATTTCTCCATTTTTTCCCAGTCATGATAAGCCTTGTCAGGATCATCCATCTCCTGTTGCGTTAGCTCGTTTTGGTACTCAATAAGAGTTTCCCAAATCATTTTTGCGGACTCCATAGATGTCATACGGATGTTTCTCACCCTGTGCTCCATGGGTTTGTCTGTAGTGAAAGTTTTCTTTGTGGGAACAAAGGCTTTTTTAATTTTTGGTTTGGGTTTGATCGGGCCTTTAGGGCTGTCTTCTACAGGCTTCCTCTCTTTGGCGGTTTTATCACGTTGATAAACTGTTTTTTCAGGTTCTTGTGGTTGTTTGGAGTCAGACATGATTATTTATACCGGTTACTTCTGTGGTTAATGATTCATATGTCAGTCTAATTTGAATGGCTTCATTTTTCAAGCCATATAGACTCCAGATATTGCAGGACAGCTCCATTTGTGTTGTTTCCTATTATCTCATTGGCAGATTTCTTTACTTCCGGAAGGGCGTTTTCCATGGCAATTGAGTGGCCAGCGATTTTAAACATATCCAGATCGTTCAAATAATCCCCAAACACAACAATCTGATCTAAAGGAATATTTTTCTTTTTTGCAAGAACTTTCACCATATTTCCTTTGCTGGCCTCTTGATGGAAAGATTGCAGCCAGTAATATCCTTTCATGGACACATCTTCAGCAAAGTACAGGTTGAGATGGTCAAAATGTTTTTCATCGAGTGATTGATAGATAGGCTCCAAACGGTCATGTGTATCGATCAGCAAAAAACCAGAGACCTTTTCTTCCTCATGAAAATTAAACCTCGGAACCTGGCAAAGTCTTCCATCACCTTCAAGGCTCTTGACGTATGCCTGTGAACCAGGGTTTGTTGCGTTTAAATAATAAAGCTGATGTTTTTCGCCGAGTGTATAAATGAAAGGGTCAATGCCCTGAGGTAATGCAAGCTCCAGCATGCTCTCGACAACTTCTTTATCAATATAATCGGAGTGCTCCAATATGCGACCGGTGCTGAACTCAGCCAGATAAACACCATTAAACAATATGACCGGCAGGTTAATGTTCAGTCCGTTTAAAATCGGGTGCGCGGAATCATAGTTTCGTGCAGTGGCGATGGTAAAAAGCAACCCCATATCGATCAGCCGATTGAGCCTCTTTTTATAGTCTTCAGGGAATGAGCTGTCGGGGCACAATAATGTACCGTCAAGGTCGGAAATATATAGGAGATTGTTTTTCATACTTATGAATTATTCCTGCTAGAACAGCAGATAAATGGTTTTAGATATTATTGGATGGTTTTCTTGATAATTGAGTCTGTTTGTAAGGAAATACTTTGGGAGTATACTAAAATATAAAGTTTATGTTTGCTTTATTTTTGTGAAATGAGGTTCATGCTTATGAAAGATAGAACTTGCAGTCGACACCTTCTATCTGTGATTTTCGGAATATTTTTAATTCTTACCTTTCCCGGTTATGGTGAAGCTGATGACTTTTCTGATTGGAATGTGCTGGTCAAAAAATATGTGAGCCCAAAAGCGGTGGACGGTATTTCAATCAATGCTGTTGATTATGTCAGTTTGAAAAATGACCCTGCCTTTTCAAGTTTAGTTTCCAGACTTAAATCTTACCCCATGGGTAGATTGGAGTCCGATAAATCCAGGCTGGCTTTCTGGATAAATGTTTATAACATTCTTGCTGTGAAAATGATCACCGACCATTACCCTGTAGAAAGTATAAAAGATATCGGGAGTTTTTTTAGCCCGGTTTGGAAACGTAAGGCTGGAGTTGTTGGGGGCAAGGAACGTACCCTTCATGATATTGAACACGAAATATTAAGGAAAATGAATGAGCCTCGTATTCATGTTGCTATCGTCTGTGCTTCAGTAAGTTGTCCTGATCTTCGTATGGAAGCATACACTGCTGAAAAACTAAGTGATCAGTTAGATGACCAAATGAGAAAATTTTTATTGTCCAGGGAAAAAGGCATGAAACTCGATGAAAAGGGCAAGAAGGTTTACCTGTCATCAATATTCAAATGGTTTGAAGATGACTTTGAAAGCCATGGGGGAGTTTTAAAATTTATCAGCAAATATATTTTGGGCGAGGAAAGAAAATTATTAGCGAGTCGTAAGATAAAAGTTTCTTATTTGGATTATAACTGGAAGGTGAACGGCAGATAGGTTTTCGGCTCCTGGAAATGTTCTCCGCCGGCGGGCAATTGCCCGCCGGTCATCGAACATTGATCAATCTGCGTGTTTACGGAGAAATGTTGGAATATCAAAATTTGCTGTCAGACTTCCAGGGTCTGGGTTTTCTTCCTTAATGGAACTGGCCAGAGATTTTAAATGTTTATAGGAGGTTGACCCCGAGTCTTCACCGGGTAAGGTCTCGCCACCGACTACTTGTTTCAAAGGGGCAGCCTCTTCAATCCTGCTTGTTGCTTCCTGTTCAAAACCTGTGGCGATAACGGTTACTCTCATTTCCCCTTCCATTTGTTTGTCAATCACTGCTCCGAAAATAATATGAGCATCTTCGTGAGCATTTTCCTGGACCATCATGGAAGCTTCGTTGACTTCAAGCAGGGTGAGGTCTTCTCCTCCTGTGATATTGATTAAAATACCTTTTGCTCCGTCAACGGTCGCTTCATCAAGTAATGGGCTGGAAATAGCTTTCTGTGCAGCTTCGACAGCTCTGGTTTCTCCAGTAGCCATCCCACTTCCCATCAAGGCTTTTCCCATGCTTCCCATGATACATTTGACATCAGCGAAGTCGAGATTGATGAGGCCTGGTATGACTATCAGGTCTGAGATGCTGCATACAGCTTGCTTCAAAATATCATCTACCATGTCAAAGGCGCCCGTGAATGAAGTTTGTTTGCCTACATAACTGAGAAGCTTTTGGTTGGGAATAACGATCAATGTATCGACCGCATCCTTGAGTTCCAAAATGCCTTCCTCTGCCTGTCTCATTCGCCGTTTCCCTTCAAAAGCAAAAGGCTTTGTGACTACTCCTACTGTCAACGCGCCTACTTCTTTAGCGACACGTGAAATGATAGGGGCAGCTCCTGTTCCGGTTCCTCCTCCCATTCCGGCAGTAATGAAGACCATGTCTGCTCCTTCCAGCATCTCGCGAATATTGTCTTCACTTTCTTCAGCGGCATCTCTGCCAATTGCAGGGTTGGAGCCAGCACCCAGGCCACGGGTCAATTCTCCGCCAATTTGAATCTTTCCCGCGCACTCAGACTTTTCAAGTGTTTGCAAATCTGTGTTAGCGATAATAAACTCCACGCCCCGGATGTTATCCCGAACCATGGAGTTGACGGCATTATTACCACCGCCGCCTACACCAACGACCTTGATTGTTGCCGAATAATCGTTTTCGTTATCAAACTCTATTAAACTCATTGTATCCTCCGGTTTTAAAAAAATTCATCTGCCCAATCTTTCATACGTGTGAAAATTTTATCAAACAGGTTTCTTCCTTGAAGTTCCCGGTTTGCTCCTGATTTAAATCTTTTAGAACCATACTGAATCAGCCCTGTGGAGGTAGCGTACATGGGGTTGTTAACGACATCCATCAACCCTCCAAGACCGATGGGTGTTCCCACTCGAACAGGGGTTTGAAAAACATCCTCAGCCAATTCAGCCATACCCTGCATGCTGGAAGCTCCTCCTGTCAGGACAATGCCTGAAGAAATGATTTCTCTATAACCTGATTCACTCACTTCATGGTCTAACAGTTCAAACATTTCTCTTGTTCTGGCCTCAATGATTTCGCTTAGAATTTGCCTTGGTACAGTCCGTGGTTCACGTCCCCCGACACTTGGTGCTTCGATACTTTCATCTTCTTGAACCAGGGACGGGTAGGCGCACCCATGCGAATGTTTTATTTTCTCAGCTTCTGTGTTTGGAGTGCGAAGTCCAATGGCAATGTCGTTTGTCATTTGAGCCCCTGCTATGGTCAGTACTGAGGTATGCTTTATGGCTCCCTGATAAAAAATCGCCAGGTCAGAAGTTCCGCCGCCGATATCAATCATAGCGACACCGAGTTCTCTTTCATCTTGAGATAAAACAGACTCGCTGGAAGCCAGTTGTTCGAGGACAATGTCCTGAACTCCCAGGCCCGCCTTGTTTACGCATTTGACAATATTCTGGGCGGACGTCACAGCAGCAGTAACAATATGAACCTTGGCTTCAAGTCTCACCCCTGCCATCCCCAATGGAGTTTTAATTCCGTCCTGGTTGTCGACAATATATTCCTGGGGAAGAACGTGGATGACTTCCCTGTCAAGAGGGATAGCAATAGCTTTGGCTGCTTCGATAACCCGATCAATATCTTTTTGTGTGATTTCTTTTCCTTTGACAGCGATAATTCCATGGCTGTTCATGCTGTTTATGTGGCCTCCTGCAATGCCTACAAAAACAGAGTCGATTTCACATCCGGCCATCAATTCGGCTTCTTCAACAGCGCTTTTTATAGACTCTACGGTGCTGTCAATATTAACAACCACTCCCTTACGCAAGCCCCTTGATGGATACTGACCCAGCCCTATGATATCTATTTTTTCATCATCAACGACTTCTCCGATGATGCAACAGATTTTGGTCGTTCCAATATCCAGCCCGACTATATAATTACTTTTTTTGGCCATGCGGTCAGTTTCCTCCTAGTTGGTTTGTCGATTCATGGATGTTGAGTCGATTGAAATTCGATCGCGAACCACTACCTGATCCTTGAACGACAGATCAATCATTTGGATTTTCATGCTGTCATCCTCCAGTGTGTCCAGCATAAGCATGAACTTTTTAAATCCTTCCGTTAACGATTCCATGGACATATGAATTTGTAGATCTCTGTTGTGGGTGAAAAACATGATTCTGGACAGACCCTTGATTTCGGCAATGTCCAGAGGGTTATTTTTAAAAAAAGAAAGTTTGTTAAAGTAATGCATGGTCTTGAGACTTTGAATGACCTTTTCCCCTGAAAAATTTTCTGGTTTCGCTCCTTTGTTTGATTGAACAATTAGGGGTAGATGTTTGTGTTCCGGTTTTTCTTCTGAAAGAATCACTCCAAAATTATCCATCAAATATGTTTTTTCAAATTTGATACGTGCGTAAGGAACTCGTTCAGTCAGCTCGACCATTATTTCCTGGGGGAATTTCCTTTGTACAGAAGCTGAAAGCACCCAGGGGTGCTTCGCCAGCCTTTCAGAGGCTCCAGGCAGATCATAGGTGAACAGATTTTCTCCATGGATTGGTCCCAGCCATTCCAATAGCTGTTTATCATTCAGTTCGTGATGACCGCTGAAAGTTACATCGGATATCTCAAATCTGGGATCTGAAATCATAAACTGATAACTGGCGTAACATAAATAAACGACAACTCCTGCCAGAAAAAGTTTTGAAGCAAGTTCAAAAATTATTCTTGTCCATGAGAAATCATGGTTCGAAGTTTTCGAAGGTGCCTTCTTTTGTAAGTCTCCACCACGCCTGTGTTTTTTCTTCCTTTCAGTGCGAAGGTCCGACCATGCTGAGGAAGGGCTCTTTTGTCCAGCGATAGCAAAATCCATGGCTATTCCATGTAATCAAGTTGAGCGGTTTTTAATATTTCAACCACCAGTTCATCAAACTCAAGTCCCATTTCCCGTGCTGCCATTGGGAGCAGGCTGGTAGGGGTCAACCCGGGAATGGTATTCATCTCCAGCACCTGAGGAATTCCCTGGTTATCCAGAATTACGTCTACACGAGGGAAGCCTCTGCCTTTTAATACCTGAAATACTTTTATTGCTGTTTGCCTGCATCTTTCTGCTTCGTCCTCAGTAATATCCGCCGGGCAGAAGTATTCGGTTCTGCCTTTTGTGTACTTTGCCTCATAATCATAAAATCCTGACTTGAGCCGGATGTGAACTATTGGCATGGGAGTCAATTCATTCATTCCTATTGCCAGCAGTTTTCCTTCAATAAATTTTTCCACAATGACTTCATCGGAGTAAGAGAACGCTGTTTTCAAAGCTGCGTCCCACTGGCTATCATCCTTCACTATGGTTACACCGATGCTTGAGCCCTGATTGGTTGGCTTGACAACAACAGGAAGGCTCAGGCTACGACTGGCATTCTGATTTTTATAGAACACTTCATAGTCAGCAGTAGGTATTCCATGAAACTTCAGGATTTCCTTGGACTTTAATTTGTCATACGCCAGGGCACTGCCCATAACGCCTGCTCCTGTATAAGGGATATTGAAATATTCAAGTAAGCCTTGAATGCATCCATCTTCCCCAAACGTGCCGTGTAGAGCCAGAAAAGCCAGGTCGATCGGATTCGACTTGAGTGTTTCTCCTATATTGTGGTCAACGTGAACTGGCAAAGCAGTCAACCCCTTTCTATGTATGGCTTCAAGGACCGAGTTTCCGGTAACGATTGAGACCTCTTTCTCAGGAGAGAGACCCCCCATGAGCACTCCAATGGTTTTATTTTCTAAATTATTCAACAGTCTTTTAATGCACCTTGTGTAAACAGGTCCGCCCCGGCCCTTGGCCAAAAGGGCCGGAGAACAAAGGAAGGAGGGGTGACCTTTGTTTGCGGACCGATTTAATAATAATTTTCCTCCAAGTCATTCGCCTGCACTGACAACCTCAGTTTGCAATTCAATACCAGTCTTTTCCTTAACTTCTTTTTGAATATTTTCAATCAAACGGGCTACGTCTTTTGCCGTTGCGCCGCCTTTATTTACAATAAAGTTCGCGTGTTTAATCGATACACCTGCATTGCCGAGAGAAAGCCCTTTGAGGCCTATCGACTCGATCAACCTTCCAGCAGTGTCGCCATCAGGGTTTTTAAATACAGACCCTGAATTGGGAACCGTCAGTGGTTGAGTTTGTGACCTTCTGGAAAGGTGTCGATCCATGGTATTCTGTATTTCAGTTCGGTCTCCTTCTTCAAGTTCCAGCTCTGCCTCAATGATGATTCCATCGCCACCCGGGAAAAGGGTTTTTCTATATTCGAATGTAAGCTGTTCGCGCTGTAGAGTCTGAATTTCTCCATCCAAAGTTATCCGGGTCACACTACGCAATACTTGCCCTGTTTCAGTTCCTTCAGCTCCGGCATTCATGACAATGGCTCCTCCCAAAGACCCGGGAATACCTACCAGATGTTCGATACCTTTAAGAGAATAACGGGCCGCACTTTTGGCAAGGTAAGACATCTTTACTCCAGCCCCTGCCTTGATAACGGCCCTGCGATTACCCGTTTCTTTTCTGAAGAAAAGAGGCCGTTTGATTTCTTTAAAACAATTTTTTAGAGATATGACCACTCCTCGAATTCCACGGTCACCTATAAGCAAATTTGTCCCCTCACCAAGAATGAAAACTGGCTGGGAACCTTTGTGCTTCAAAATTGTTTGAAGATCTCGAAGATCTTCAGGGAAAATCAATACATCTGCTGGACCGCCAATCTTAATCGAAGTGTAGGGTGCTAGAATTTCGTTTTGCAGTACGGTTCCTTTTACTTTGTGTAACCAGGGAAATGAATGGCTCATAGTTTTACTCTGATGAATTTTGTGGCCCAAAACAGTTTTGGGATATTCCATCTTGGTTTTGAGGTTAAAACTTCTCCCCGTTCCAGAATGGGCGATGTGAATCAATCGGCGTTTCCAGGCTTCATTGAGCATAGGTAACAATCCTTCCTATTGAGATCGATCAATCATTGAAATGGGATTCGAGTTTGTGGCTCAACTCCCCAATATTTCCAGCGCCAAGAGTCATGACAATGTCTCCCGGTTTAAGTACCTTTTGAAGATGCGGGATAATAGACTCCATTCCCTCAATAAACTTCACATTCTTATGTCCAAACTCCTTTACTCCTTGTGCGATTCTTTGCGAATTGACACCTTCGATCACTTTTTCACCCGCCGAATAAATATCTAGAAGGAGTAGTTGATCGGCATCGTTAAATGCTGAGAAAAAATCTTCCATCAGGTGTTCGGTTCGTGAAAAGCGGTGAGGTTGAAAAATGACTATCAGCCTTCGGTTAGGCCACACTTCTTTCGCTGTTGACAAGGTGGCCTGGATTTCTATTGGATGGTGTCCATAATCATCAACAATTACCAATGACTCGGATTGTTTAAGAATTTCAAAGCGTCTCTGAACTCCACTGAAGTTCTCCAGAGATTCAGCGATTGAATGGAAGTCCATGTTCAATTCCATTCCGACTGCGACCGCTGCAAGGGTATTGCAAATGTTATGTCGGCCCAAAGCCGCGGATAAAATTTTCCCCAGCTTTTTCTCTTGGTGGTATACGGTGAAGGAGGTTTTCAATCCTTCTATTGCAATGTCGCGCGCGGTGTAATCGGCCTGGGATTTCAGCCCATAGGTGATCGTTCGTTTTTTGATACCAGGCATGAGAGACTGAAGGTTGACATCGTCAAGACAAATGATTGCGGCACCATAAAATGGAATTTTATTGAGAAACTGCAGGAACGTGGATTTCATATTCTGCAATGACTGGTAATAGTCCATATGTTCTTCATCCAAAGTCGTCACCACTGCAAGAGTCGGGGAAAGCCTGAGAAAAGAACCATCGCTCTCATCTGCTTCAGCAATGAGATACTTGCTCTGCCCGAGTTTCGCGTGTCCACCCATGTTTTTGATTCGTCCTCCAATTATTACCGTCGGGTCCAAATCACCAGCGGCCAGGACTGTGGAGACCAATGAAGTGGTTGTGGTTTTTCCATGTGTGCCGGCAATAGCGATTCCATATTTCATCCGCATCAACTCAGACAGCATTTCAGCACGAGGTATAACGGGAATAGATTGTTCACGGGCGGCAAGCACCTCTACGTTGTCTTCACTGATGGCGCTTGATATAACAACAACATGCTTGCCTGTGACATTTTCAGCACTATGGTTGTGGCAAATGTCAGCACCCAGAGATTTCAGATGATCGGTAACCCTGTTGGAGGAGGGATCAGAACCGCTCACCTCATAGTCCTGGTTGATCAAAACTTCAGCGATTCCGCTCATTCCCGAACCTCCGATCCCGACCAGATGGATCTTTTGTGTTTTTCCTAAAAACATGACAGAACATAATTTCCTTCTGTTTTTCCGGATCCGCCGGATTTCTGATTTGCGTCATTTAACAAATCCATACATAGTTTCCTTACTTTTTCAGTAGCATCACGGTTGCCTAGCTGGTAGCTGTTATCTTCCATTTCCCGTAACCGGTCAGGGTCTTCCATAGTGCGAATAATTGATTGAGCAATTCGATCGCCTGACAATTCTTTGTCCAGCACCAATTCACCGGCATTTGCGGCGTCCAGAACGCGGGCATTTTTCTCCTGGTGATTGTGAGCTGCATGGGGATAAGGAATTAATACAGACACTTTTCCGCATGCGGTTACTTCTGC
Source organism: Nitrospinota bacterium (assembly GCA_009873635.1). Classification (NCBI taxonomy): domain Bacteria; kingdom Pseudomonadati; phylum Nitrospinota; species Nitrospinota bacterium. Next base: position 47,770 of record WAHY01000006.1, on the reverse strand, counting down.
CAATGTGGTGGCACCGGCTCGGCAGATAACTAATGAAGCTTTACGATATTGTTCTGCTACATCATCAATAAATGGTTTTACTTCATAAGAAAGACCGCTTTTCACATATTCACCTTTGACCATTTCATGATCGCTTTCACCCGTTTGATGGGTGATATGGATATTCCCCCGTTTGGACTCCAGGGACTTCAGCGCGTCCACCATTGCAACATTGATGGAGTGGGCCCCTTGACTGCCCCCCAGAACCAGCACACGAAACAGGCCCTGAGAAACTTTAGGAAACTCCTCCCGCGGCTTACAGAATTCATCTCGAATCATGTTTCCCGTTACTGTGACCTTGTTGCGGGGGAAGAATTTTGCGGAATCCTTGAAAGATACTGCTACCTTGTCCGCGATTTTTCCCAGCCATTTGTTGGTGAGCCCGGGAAAAGAATTTTGTTCGTGAATAAGAATAGGGATCCTCAATATCCATGCAGAGAGGACCAGAGGCCCTGAAGCATAACCGCCTACACCTACAACAAGGTTCGGTCGCTTGTTGAGCAGGAAACACATGGATTGAGCAGTTCCTATTGGAAGTTTGACCCAGGACACCCAGCGGCTTAGTCGCTTTTTGCCTAGTAAACCTGCAGATAAAATAGTTTTCAGCTCAAAGCCTTCACGCGGAAGAACCCTGGATTCTATACCTCTCTTAGTTCCTACGAATGAAACTTTAATATCCATATCGTGTCTCATAAGTGCTTTAGCTAAAGCAATTCCTGGATACAGGTGGCCTCCAGTGCCACCACCGGCTATTACGACTCTTTTTTGCATTAGACCTTCGTTAATGTTTCACCGTCTGTTCCGAGATGTTCAGCAGAACACCCACCGACAACATGGTGATTAGCATGGATGATCCGCCCATACTGATAAAAGGGAGAGTCAACCCCTTGGTAGGAAGAAGCCCAACGGCTACTCCCAGATTTATAAAAGCCTGAAACCCAATCAAAAGAGTCAGGCCTGTGGCCAAATGCGTTCCAAATGGATCTTTGGCTCGATAAGCGGTAACGAATCCCCGCCAAATAAAAATTGAAAATAAGAGAACGATTGCTGTTGTTCCTATAAAACCCAACTCTTCCCCGATAACGGAAAAAATAAAATCGGTATGCGCTTCTGGAAGATAAAAAAGTTTTTGGTGGCTGGCCCCCAGTCCTGCGCCCCAGTATCCCCCTCGTCCAAAAGCGTAAAAGGATTGGATAGCCTGAAACCCCGCGTTCGAAGGATCTTGCCAGGGGTCGAGAAAAGCAATGATTCGGCGAGTGCGATATTCTGCTCCCATAATTGCCGAGACTATAAAAGGAATCAGTGCCAGCACTGAAAGAAAGAGAAACTTTTTTCTCAGACCAGCAATAAAAAGCATCGTGAAAGTCACCATGCAAATGATCATTGCGGTTCCGAAATCGGGCTGAAATAGTATCGGGATGAAAAAAAATCCCAGTACTATTAAATTGGGAAGGTATCCATAAGCGAAGTTTCTCAGCTTATCTGCTCTTTTCACCAGAGACTTGGCGATAAAAAGTACCAGTGCGAACTTTGCCAGTTCTGAAGGTTGAAAAGAAAGACCTCCGATAGATAACCACCTTCTTGCTCCACCTGCCTCTTTGCTGATGCCAGGGAACATGACTGCCAGCAGAAGCAGAAAAGTCACCGTCATGATGAGATATGTGTGTTGATGTAATTTGTGATAGTCCAGGTTCTTGGTAGCGAGCAGAGCCCCGGTGCCGAGTAGACACCATACTGTCTGACGCTTGAGGAAATAGTAGGAGTCGTTGTATTTTTCCATGGCGTATACAGCGCTGGAGCTGAAAACCATAACGATACCCACCAAAACCAGAACGGCTACAGTGATACCAAGCAAAGAATCTGAATGTTTTGCCTGAGATGTTGCCAAAATCTGCTACCCTTCAAGATTTTTAACGATAGTTTTAAAACGAGTGCCACGATCGGCGTAGCTCTTAAACATGTCAAAGCTGGAACAGGCAGGAGAAAGGAGCACGATGTCTCCATCTTCTGCTTTAGCTGTGGCCATATCCACAGCCTCTTCCAGGCTGTTGCTTTCTTCGTAACAAAAGGTTCCGTTCAAAATTCCTTTAAACTTGTCCCGGGTTTCTCCAATCAAAACCAGGTGCTTGACCTTTTCCTTCATCAGGTTTTTAAGCGGAGAAAAATCGGTGCCCTTATCTTTTCCACCAATGATGAGAATGATAGGGCGGTCGAAGGTATTTAAAGATTTGCAAACAGAGCCCACGTTCGTTCCCTTTGAATCATTGACAAAATCAACACCGTTCAGGGTACGGACCCATTCCAAACGATGCTCAAGACTCTTGAAATTTTTCAAGGCCCGTTCAATAGCATCCTTCGGTATATTCAGAAGTAAGGCTATAGCGATAGCGGGCAGGATGTTTTCAACTTGCCATTGCATTCCCTGAGAAAGAGAGTCAAGGGACAACACTTCTATTTCACAATCATTAAGCCTGGCTATGACTTTATTTCCGCGGACAAAGACACCTTTTTTCAATTCAATCCGGGCGCTGAATAAAATACATTCTGCCGGGCAATCTTTTCCCAGATCACGGGTGTTCGGATCATCCTGATTCAGTATCAAAAAATCATCTTTAGTTTGACAGGCAAATACTTTTTTCTTTAACTCAACATAGGTTTCGAAATTCTTGTGCCGGTCCATATGGTCAGGGCTTATGTTGAGAATGACGGATATAACAGGATGAAGACCTGAAGTGGCTTCCATTTGAAAACTGGAAAGCTCAAGAACCCTGTAGTTTGCATCCCCTTGATCAAGCAAAGAAATAAAAGGCGTTCCAAGATTTCCACCGGCTTGCACTTTCACTCCTGCCTGCGAAATGATTTCAGCTGTCAGGCTGGTGCAAGTAGATTTCCCATTGGTTCCTGTTATGGCAATAATAGGAACAGTATTAAATCTGTTTGCCAGCTCAATTTCGCTAATGATTTCGATTCCTTTCTTTCTAGCTTGCTGAAGAAACGGTGAATGAATATCCACTCCCGGGCTTAGCACCACTCCTTCAGTGTCAGAAGGGGGTTCAGGATTTTGGAAACGGGTCTTGATGTCTGCGCATAGTTTTTCCAATGGTTCTAATAATTGTTCGCGAGGTTTTCCATCAGACACCGTGACACTGGCGCCATGCCTGGAAAGAAAATTGGCTACAGCAACTCCCGTTTGGCCAAGGCCTATTACAGATAATTTTTTGTTTTTGAGTTCCATCATTACCTTAGTTTCAAAGTGCTGAGGCTAATCATGGCTAACACTACGGCTACTATCCAAAACCGCACTATGACCTTGGGCTCCGACCACCCTAACTCTTCAAAGTGGTGGTGAAGAGGAGCCATTTTGAAAAAACGTTTTCCACCTGTGTATTTGAAATAACCTACCTGTATGATCACAGAAAGAGCTTCAATCACGAAAATGCCACCTACGAGGATTAAAAGCAGTTCATGTTTTACGATTACTGCGATAGTTCCAAGAACCCCTCCCAAAGACAAGGACCCAACATCCCCCATAAATATTTGAGCAGGGTATGAGTTGTACCAAAGGAAACCCAGGCTGGCACCGAGGATTGCTGAGCTTGCGACTGCAATCTCTCCCGCATCTTTAATGTGCTGAATGCGCAAGTATTCCGAGAAATTAAAATGACCGGAAATATAAACGATGCCGGTGTAAGTGAATGTGGCAACAATAATGGGGCCGATAGCCAATCCATCAAGGCCGTCTGTCAGGTTGACCGCATTGGAGGTGCCCACAATAATGAAAACGATAAAAAACAGGTAGGCAAAACCAAGGTCTGGTTGGAAACTTTTAAAAAAGGGAACCGACAAGAGCGTTGCGTATTCAGCACGGGAAGGATCGAAATACAGCAAATAAACTCCAATACCCAGGCTCAACAGTATTTGCAGAAAAATTTTTTCTTTTGCTGTTATGCCATCCCCTTTTCTTAACTTGAGGAAATCATCCCATAACCCGATTGCGCCAAACCCAACAGCGGTAAGGACAACAACCCAGATATAATAGTTGCTCAAATCAGCCCAGAGCAGAGTGGAACCTATAAAGGTAGCCAGGATTAGCAGACCGCCCATTGTTGGAGTGCCAGATTTGGAGCTGTGGTGTTGTGGGCCATCGCTGCGAATCTTTTCCCGTATCTGAAGTTTTTGCAAAGTCCTTATCATCAATTTCCCCAGGATCAGGCTCAAAGCCAATGCCGTGATTCCGGCATAAGCCGACCGGAATGTGATGTACTTGAAGACATTGAATATCGAATAGTCCGAACTAAGCGGATAAAAAAAGTGATAAAACATTGTTTAATTCTTATTTTCCAAAAATAGTTGTAATACTTTTTCCATAGCTGAACCGCGTGAACCTTTGAACATTACGCAATCCCCACCAACCGTTTCCTGAACCAGGAAGTCTGATGCCTTCTGATGACTGGTGAATTCTTCAATATGAATTTTTTTCTTCGCTATCAAGCGCGCGCTTTCCGCAGACAGGCTTGCAAGGTTCCCTACAGTGATAAGAATATTTGTTTGGGACCGTGCTATTTCTTCGCCTAATTTTTGATGCGCTACTTCAGACTGATCTCCAAGCTCCAGCATGTCCCCGATTACAAATATCCGCCGTCCCCGGGTTTTAAAATGATCCAGTGTCTTTAAGGCTTCGGTCATGGATCTGGGATTGGCGTTATAAGCATCGTTAATCAGGTCAATCTCCTTATGTCGCAATTGTTCGTTACGTTGAGACATATGCTGAGAGTTCTCAAGTCCGTTAGCCATATCTTCTTCCTGAATCCCTAACGAATAACCGGTAGCCAGCGCGGCCAGTGCGTTATAAATATTGCAGTAGCCCAGATAAGGGAGATTCACTGAGAGAGTTTTGTCAAAAAGGTTGACCTTAAATTGGAATCCAAGGTTGTCCTTTCTTTCTATTTCGCTGGCTCTTACATCGGCTGGCTGGTCTATGCCGAAAGTTACAGTCTTAGCGCGGAGCGATTTTGCCAGCTCGAATACAAGAGGGTCATCAGCATTTACAATGGCCGTCCCTTCCTTTGTCAGGGCGTCAAACAATTCACCTTTTGCGGACTGAACATCTTTCAGAGTTTTCAACTTCAACAGATGCCCTTCTGAAATGTTAGTGATCACACCGATATCAGGCTGGGAAATCTCGGCCAGTTTTTTTATTTCCCCGGCGGCACTCATCCCCAACTCAAGAACACCCATCTCATGAGAAGGTTCTCTTTCAAGAAGAGAAAGGGGAAGCCCTATATGGTTATTCAGGTTTCCCTTTGTCTTTAACGTTTTGAATTTGGTTTCTAAAATTGAAGCGATCATTTCTTTGGTGGTTGACTTTCCATTTGTTCCTGTAACGGCGACAACCTTAAAGGGAAACCGTTTTCTCTGGAAGGTTGCCAAATCCTGCAGAGCTTTAAGCGTATCCTGAACGCGAATCACAAAAGGCTCTTCTCCATTTGAGCAAGATGCGCCGGGCAACTTCTCAGGGCTGGAGAGAATGATTCCCCCGGCTCTTTTTTCGATGACTTCGGCCAGAAAATCATGACCATCAAACCGATCTCCTTTAATGCAAATAAACAGTTCACCTTTTGATACGGTGCGGGAATTTATAGAAACTCCCTTGAATGAACTGGAGAGCTTTCCTTGCAAGGGCTGGCCTTCAACAGCATTGAGGCAATCTTGAGCTTGACCTTCCATCAATGAATTCTCTTTCCTAAAGCAGAACGGGCGATTTCCCGGTCATCAAAGTGAATAGTTTGTGTTCCCAGAATCTGATAGTCCTCATGCCCCTTGCCGGCGATCAAAACCAAATCATTTTCCCCGGCAATATCGATGGCATGTTCAATAGCCTCTTTCCGACTGGTGATCGCGGTATAATCTTTACCTTCGACAGCAGAAGCAGGTATGCCTCGCAGGATATCCTCAATGATCTGAGAGGGATCTTCTGTTCTAGGATTGTCAGAAGTAATGACCGAAAAATCCGCTTCATTCAGAGCAGCCTGACCCATGGTTTGCCTTTTTCCCTTGTCTCTGTCTCCCCCGCATCCGAAAACGACGATCACTTTTCCCTCGGTAAACAATTTTGCTGCTGAAATTGCGTTTTTAAGTGCGTCATCAGTGTGCGCGTAATCAACCAGAACCGAAAACCCTTGATTGTTTTCAATACTTTCAAACCGCCCCGGGACAGGCTGGATGTTTAAAGCAACTTTCTGGACTTCCTCCAAAGAAATACCTTGAGCCATAGCACCTGCCGCTGCGGAAATGAGGTTGTGGATATTGTGCCGGCCAAGGAGATTGGAGCGGATCTCCCCAGTCCCAAAGGGTGTTTTTAAAGTGAATTGACAACCTGATTTTGTCAGTAAAATATTTTCAGCCTTGAAATCCGCATTGCCGTCAATTCCCGTAGTAAAAGAATCCGTTTTAAACTCGCCAGCAAACTCTCGACCCACAGCATCGTCTATATTGAAAATTTTTTGTTGAACGCGATTATCAAGAAATAATTTCTTCTTGGCTTCCTTATAGCTCTTCATGTCGCCATGGAAATCCAGGTGATCGCGACTCAGATTCGTGAAAATTCCAACCTTGAAAAGCATGTCATTAACTCGGCTTTGGTGTAGAGCGTGGGATGAAACCTCAAGAAAACAATTTTGAACATTATCTTCGATCATTGCAGCCAACATGCGATTCAGGTCCAGAGATTCGGGTGTGGTTACAGGCGCAGAGAGTTTTTTATTTCCATAATGATAATTAATTGTGCCAATAACTCCCGTGCGAATTCCTTTTGCGCTGAATAAAGCTTCCAGAATATAAGCCGTAGTGGTTTTTCCATTAGTTCCAGTGATACCAGTTAAAGCTATGCGCTCTGAGGGTTGACGATAAAAATTAGCGCTAATAATAGAAAGCGCTCGGCGAGAATCCTCAACACTCAAGGCTGTTACATCGCGCGTGCCGAGGCTGAGTCCATTAATAGAGTCCAGAGAAGTTTGGGTGATGAAAGCAGTCGCTCCTCTTGCGATAGCGTCTTTTATGAATAGCCCACCATCCCAATTTTCTCCATGTATGGCAACGAACAGACTGTCCTCGTCAGAATTTCTGGAGTCGTAGACAATATTTCGAATATCCCTGTCCATGGTTCCCAGAATATTGGTGACGGGCAATCCCAGGATCAAACTCGAGAGTTTTTGTGTATTTTTGTTAGTCACGTTAAGGTAACCATTTTCAGGATACTCCAGCCAATTTGTTGAACTTGTAGTTTCCATCAGGCTCGATCAAGAATTAAAACGCGTTCTTTGCTTGACGTAATGTCTAAATAACGCAACGCCTTTTTTGCTATTTTCTGAAACACTGGCGCCGACACAACACTCCCCCAATGCAAACCTTTCGGGTTGTCAATCATCACCAGTATTACCAGTCTCGGAGAATCTGCCGGGACAAAACCAATGAAGGAGGAAATGAATTCTGTGCTGGAATAAGAGCGGGTCTCCATATTATATTTTTGAGCCGTTCCAGTTTTTCCTGCCACATCAAACCCGTCCAATGCTGCTTTTTTCCCGGTACCATTTTTCACCACAGACTTTAAAATTTCGACCATTTGCAGGCTGGTTTTTTTGGAGATGACACGTCGAATTTTTCTCGGACCGAATTTTTCCACAACCTCTCCGTCTTTGATCAGCGCTTTTATGATATGAGGTTCCATAAGCATTCCGCCATTGGCGATTGCCGACATGGCGGTGACCATTTGAATGGGAGTGACAGCAATTTCATGGCCAAAAGAAATTGAAGCAAGAGAAAGGTTGCTCCAGTTTTTTTGATCTTTTAATTGCCCCGCCGACTCACCCGGTAGAGACAGCCCTGATTTCTCCCCAAAACCAAATTTACGGATGTACTCATAAAAAGGTTTTTTCCCAACCTGCTGGGCAATTTTTATTGCACCAATATTGCTGGATTTCGCAATGATATCGCTCATGGTCATCCAGCCGAACTTATGGTCTGAAGCTTCTCCTATATTTGCTTTACCAATTTTAAGCTTCCCGTTTTCACAAAAGTAAATGTCATGCGGTCGGGCCAGCCCTTTATCGAGCGCGGCAGCTGCAACGATGGGCTTGAAAATTGATCCCGGCTCGTAGGAACCCGCAACAATATTGTTTTTCCATATATGCTGGGAAAACGCCCTGTAGTTGTTAGGATTAAACTGAGGCACATTGGCCATTGCATAAATTTCCCCAGTGCGAGGGTCCATAACCACGGCCATTCCCGAGTCCGCCTTAAAACGTTCAACCTGTTTCTTTAAGTGGTATTCGGCGGTGAATTGAATGACCTCATCGAGAGTAAGAACAAGATCAAAACTTTTTCGACTGGAATCGCGCAAACTTTCAGGCGGCTGAATACTTCTTCCCTTCGCATCACGTTCGGTAACCCGTCTAATCGTGGTGCCTTTGAGCCGGGATTGATGAGCGTGTTCCACGCCAGCAAGCCCTTGATTGTCCACACCGACAAATCCAAGAACATTTGCCGCCAGTTCACGTTTTGGATAAAACCTTTTTTGTTCTGGAAGAAACCCTATCCCCTGCAGATCAGCTTCTTTTAGTTTTGCAATTCCCTCAAGATCACCTTTACGCTTGATCCAGACAAAATCCCTTTTCGAGGAGATTTTTTTATAGACCTTATTCCTATCCAAATTTAATGTTTTAGAAAGCACACGGGCCGCGGCTTTTCGGTTCAATATCTCAGAAGGATTGGCATAAACAGATTCCACTTCGATATTCTGTGCCAGCTCATTCAAGTTTCGATCGTAGATCACTCCACGCCCAAACTGAGTTTCAACCGTTCCCACGTATTGTTTTTCAGATTTTGCCAGCAACGTCTCATGTTGAAGGATTTGCAGGGAGGCCAGCCGGACTATCAAAGCGGCAACGACAAGAAAGAACAATGCCGAGACGATAATAAGACGAGTTTTGATTCCGTCCTTAAAGGATCCGGTATTCTGTTTTCCGTGTTTTGCCATGTTTGCTATTTAAGTATTATTGTGATTTCATTGCCTTCATCAGGCTCTTTCATTCCCACTTCGTTTCTGGCTAAATGATAAATACGGTTCAAAGACCTCAGGCTTTCACGCTCAAGATTAAGCAACTGATTCTCCCTGGACAATTCCTCGTGTTCTTTTGCAAGATCCTGATAGTCATACGCCAGTTTGATTTTTTTGATATTCGGCCAAACCAGAGCCAGAGCTCCGAACATGAACAGGATGGACACGGAAATGACCACCCAGAAATCTTTTGAGGTAACATGGAGCCGGCCTTTTATCAGCCCTCGAACTCCGTCAAACATAAACCCTTTCCGCGACCCTTAATTTCGCACTTATCGATCTTGGGTTTCGCGCGACCTCTTCATCAGAAGGCACAATGGGTTTGCGGGTTAAAACCTTCAAGCTCTGCGTTTTTCCACAAATGCATATAGGGGTCCTGGGTGGGCACTCACACCCTTTTTCCTGATCCCTGAAAAATGTTTTCACTATCCTGTCTTCAAGAGAGTGAAACGAAATCACTGCGACACGCGCTGTCGAACAAAGCAGACCCATCATGTCAGACAGAACAGTTTTCAATTGCACCAGTTCATCATTGACAGTTATCCTCAGCGCTTGAAAAGTTTTCGTAGCAGGGTGAATCCGTGAGCGCCTTGGTGCCGGGACCACTTGAGCAACAATTTGTGAGAGTTGGCCAGTAGAGGTTATTGGGCGCTCAGCCTGTTCTTTGCGAATTGCCCGGACAATCTTTTTTGAATAACGTTCTTCACCATAATTTTTAATAATGGACGCCAGTTCAGCGTCAGAAAGATTTTCCAGAAGATCTGCGGCCGTAGTATTTTGGGAGGAGTCCATTCGCATATCGAGAGGACCATCATTTTTTATGCTGAAGCCGCGTCCGGGTAAATCTAACTGGGGTGAAGAGACTCCCAGATCCATCAACAACCCAACCACACGGGTGATCCCGTTTTGGGTTGCCAGTTTTTTTAAGTCTGCCAGGTTGCCATGGACTAGAGTAACCCTGTCACGGAAAGGAGATAGTCTTTTACTGGCCCGCTCTATAGCGGATTTGTCCCGGTCGATCGCAAAGACCCGGATATCAGGCGCTGTGTTTTTCAGGATGAATTCCGTATGGCCTCCATCCCCAAGTGTGCCATCCACGATTACACCCTCCATGTGAACATTCAGGTAATGAAGCACTTCATTTTTCATTACCGATTCGTGGTACGTTGGCATGATGTTTTGGCTAGTCCATAGCTGGCTAATGTCTATGGAGCGGCCACTATTGTTCCCCTTGCTTGGACCATTCTTCTGGGGACCAGACCTCAAAGGTTTTAGACATTCCCACCAAGATGGCCTCTTTGTTTAATCCTGCAATCTCTCTCTGGTTGGCAGGGAGCAGTATCTTTCCAGACTTCATTTCGCACTCGGTTGCCCTGGAATAAAACTCCCGTAATCGGTTTCTGTCGGTCTTGTCGAATGCGTTCAGGTCGCTCAGCTTGGCCTCATTTTCGGACCATTCTTTCTGAGGAAAGACCACTAGATAATGATCCATTACACACACCACCAATTGCGGACCAAACTGTTCGAGCGCGCTGCGAAATTTCGCCGGCACGTTGAACCGCCCCTTGTCGTCCAGACTGATGTTGTAGGTTCCTAGAAAGTTGTTTAACACTGCATTCACCAAATTTTTAAACTATGACATAAAATTACATTTTACGACACTTTAGTACACAATCCTAACATAACGTGACAAACTGTCAACAGAAAAGGTGTGAAAAAAGTCGAAAATTTGAACGGGCAAAAATTGTATAACTTTTTATTTAAAAAGGGTTTGATTGATTTTGAGCGAGCAAGAAAAGGGGTTTTTCCGGGAAAACAGGTCGTGACACCGCCATTATCGGAACCGATCAAAATAGCAGGACATGGAAGAATGATGGGGGGACGGGAAACCTGAGAAAAAAAATCGTAATTTTGAGTTAGAACATTATATATATGTCCTGCCCTGGATTAATTTATTGCATGAGAATTTTTACCCTTTTCCTTCCAATGGATTTGCTTTGACAAGGCTAAATTCTGGATGCTACTATGAAAAAAGCCTCAATAAATTAATGATATTCTTAACTCAGAGGGTGTGTGCCGGTTATGAAGCAGAAAAAAACAAGATTTTTAGTGGGTAGTTTGCTGATTGTTGGAGCCATTGGATATTTGATAACAATGGGAATCAGTAATACTTCGCAGTATTTCTTTACCGTGGACGAATTGATGAGCCAGAAAGTTTCATTCACCGGTGCTGGATTAAAAGTAAAAGGCAATGTGGTAAATGGTTCAATTCAAAGGGACCCTAATGATTATTTAAATGTGAATTTTTCTATTGAGGAGAATGATTCCTCGTTGAAGGTAGCTTATCAAGGGGTGACACCGGATATGTTTGTTGATGGAGGTGAGGTGGTGGTCGAGGGAACTTTAGGGAAGGATGGTGTTTTCCACGCCAACACTTTATTGACCAGTTGCCCGTCTAAATATGAAGCTGAAAAAGAGGCCGGAAAGATGCATCCGGGTACACTCCCCAAAGCTGACGAGTATAAAAGGCCGGGCATCAATAAAGCGGAAGCCTTGCCGAAAACAACAATCTAACCCTCCCTGAAAAACCGTGCAAACCCAGCATAGATGCGGGATTTAAGAAGTTTATAAAAACCATGAATGATATTGGTGAGTTTACATTATTGGTGGCCCTGGCAACGGCTTTATATGGTTGTGTTGCCTACATCATGTCCGCCCGAGGAAACCGTATCGACCTTTATTTGAGTGCGGATAAGACTCCATTTATTGTTTGGACCTGCGTAGCTATCTCATCTATATGTTTGTGGAAAGCTTTTCTAACCGATGATTTCAGCCTCCAATATGTCTGGGCTTATTCCAATCGCGAGTTAGATACGTTTTACAAAGTTTCTTCATTCTGGGGAGGGCAGAAAGGTTCCCTGCTTTTCTGGACACTCTTGCTTACCACCTACATGCTCGTGGTTTATTTTCAAAACCGGGGAAAAAACCTGCGAGTGGTTCCCTATGCGATGGCGGTTATGCTCGCCATAGTAGTGTTCTTTCTTTTTCTGATAAACTTTTCCACCAATCCATTTGAGCGTATTCCACTGCCGCCCGAAGATGGGCGCGGCCTGAATCCACTTCTGCAAAACTATTGGATGGTGATCCACCCGCCGACCTTGTACCTGGGCTATGTCGGGTTCACGGTTCCATTTGCTTTCGCCGTTGCGGCTCTTATCAGTAAAAACCTGGATGATGGCTGGATTAGAATGACACGGAAGTGGACTCTGATCTCATGGTTTTTTCTCTGCATGGGAAATTTGTTCGGAGCTTCCTGGGCTTATGTTGAGTTGGGTTGGGGGGGATACTGGGCCTGGGACCCTGTTGAGAACGCAGCATTTATGCCTTTGTTGATTGCCACAGCCTATTTGCATTCGGTGATGATTCAGGAAAAAAAGGACATGATGAAAGTCTGGAACATGTCTTTAATCCTTTTAACCTTTGCAATGACAATTTTTGGAACATTTATCACTCGTAGCGGTCTCATTCAATCTGTTCATACATTTGATGAGGCGACTCTTGGTTATTACTTTCTGGCTTTTCTTTTTGTAGTCATTGCGGCATGTATTACTTTGATCGTTACGCGTCTACCTCTTCTAAAAAGCGCGAATGAACTGGATTCTTTTTTATCTCGAGAGAGTAGTTTTTTATTTAACAATCTGGTTTTGCTGGGAATTGCTTTTGCAACATTTTGGGGTACTATTTTCCCGATCATTTCAGAAGCTGTACGGGGTGTGAAGATAACGGTGGGGCCGCCATTTTATAACCAGGTGAATGTTCCCATAGGTCTTGCGCTTTTAGCGCTGATTGGTATTGGGCCTGTAATCGCCTGGAGAAGGGCAACATTTTCCAACCTGAAGAAAAACTTTTTAAAACCTTTGCTTGCCTCCATTGTAGCGGCAATTGTATTGTTCCCGGTTGTCCCCTTGGAAAGTCGAGCCGAGGTTTATACATATGTGACTTTTGTACTTTGTGTATTCGTGATGGCTTCTATCCTCGCCGAGTTTTACAAGGTTACGGTTTCGAGAATGGGGTTGCATGAGGAGTCTGTTGTTGGCGCTTTGGCGACGGCTACTTGGCGCAATAAGAGACGTTATGGGGGTTATATTGTCCATATAGGAGTGGTGTTGATTTTTGCGGGTATTGCGGGGTCGCAGGCTTATGGAACTCACACGGAAAAACATTTGCAACTGGGGGAGTCCTTTGAAATCAGGGGTTATAAAATCACGTATCAAAAACTGGTTGCTGTGGAAGCCACAAACGTTAAGACTCGAATTATTGCCCAACTCGCTGTAGAGCGTGATGGAAGACGGTATTGGACAGGCCATCCTGAAAAAGAATTTTATAAGGGACAGAACCAGCCGGTTTCTGAAGTGGATGTCCTTTCAACCTGGAAGGAAGATTTATATATGATTCTGGCGGATTTCCGTGAAGATGAATCAGCAACGATAAAAGTTTATGTGAATCCGATGGTCAGTTGGATGTGGACAGGTGGATGGATTATAGCTTTTGGCACGATGATCTCTATGTGGCCGGATCGATTAGAACAAAGACGCCGCCTGGACAGGATTCGCAGGCAGGAGCAGTTGTTCCCTTCTCCTGCGCAGGAGTAACCGGATGAAAGTTTTAAAAGCGTTAATATTTTTATTTGTATTTGGATGGCTTTCAACAGGTCAGGTGCTTGAAGCTGGAGCTTTGTTGCAGGATCTTGAAAACCAACTCATGTGCAAATGCGATGACAAGTGTGGAAAAGTTCTTATAAACTGCACTTGTTCTACTTCTGATAAAACCCGTGCTAAGTTTACGAAAATGCTGGAATCAGGTCTCACCGTTGAACAAATAGTAAAAATGCAGGTGGATGAATACGGCGAAACAGTATTATCCGCGCCTACTAAATTCGGATTCAACCTCACAGCTTGGATGACACCGTTTGTAGCTTTGATTGCAGGAGGATTTGGAGTTCGTAAAATTCTTCAGGCCTGGGTAGGAAAAAAAGGCGATAATGGTCCTATAGAGACTCCTGTGGCTGAACCCGAAATTTCTAAAAAATATTCCAAACGTTTAAAAGACGAACTAGACGGGATCGAGTTGTAGGAATGGGATTCATCCACTTCTTAGAGTTGGTTTCGATTGTTGCGGTCCTTCTTGTTGTGGGGATACCTCTTTTTGGCAAGTTGAGACTCAAAAAGCTGATGGAACCCGTGGACCCTTTGATGGATGAATATAAGCATCTATTGGTTCGCAAGGAAGAAACACTTATTTCTATTAAAGAGTTGGAGTTCGATTTCAATACGGGAAAAATCTCAGAGCCCGATTACAATGAGCTTCTACATAGACTTGAAGCTGAAGCAACGGGAATACTTGAGGAACTGGACCGATTGGAAAAGGAACGAAAAAAAGGCAAGCCACATAAATCCCATTAAACCTGACTATACTATCTGGCACTAAAATGTATGGTAGATAATTCCAATCCCGATTCCTCCGCTATTGAAGTTAGACAGTTGCGTAAAGAGTTTGGAGTTTTAAAAGCTGTAGATGGAATCAGTTTTGACCTGAAGCGTGGGGAATTTTTATCTGTTTTTGGTCCCAATGGCGCGGGAAAAACCACCCTTATTAAGATTCTAACGGGATTAACGCGTCCTTCATCAGGCTCAGCGAGGGTTGCTGGTTATGAAGTGGAAGAAGGGATGGCGGAGATGCGGCGTGAGATAGGTGTTATTTCGCATTCTTCTGCTTTATATGCTGATTTGACCCCAATGGAAAATTTGATTTTTTTTGGCAAGATGTATGGAGTGGAACGTCCTCATGAATCAGCTTTGAACGCTCTTGAGGATGTAGGGTTGGCTCCACGCAGAAATGATCGTGTTAGAACTTTTTCACGCGGTATGTTGCAGAGGCTGTCCATCGCAAGGGCTATTCTACATGATCCTTCCATTTTATTTTTAGATGAGCCTTTCACTGGATTGGATATTCACGCATCCAATGTGCTCAAGGAGCACCTTCAGTCTTTACATGATAAGAAGAGGACAATATTGATGACTACGCATGATATTTCCTGCGGCCTGGAAATGTGCGATAAAGTTGCCTTGCAGGTTATGGGGCAGTTTGCATTCTTTGAGGATGTTAAAGATATTGATAGGGAAAACTTTGAGACTCTATATTTTGATGCAGTTCGTAATAACCAGTTTACTATGGGAATTCGCCCTCATTGATGTAAGGATGAATTTATGAACCTTTTTTTCAGTCAGGTCTCATCTATAGTCTGGAAAGATTTCCTGACCGAATTCAAGACGCGTGAACTGTTCAGTTCAATGTTCATTTTTGCGTTGCTGGTTATTTTGATTTTTATTTTTTCTGTGAACCTCAGCATTGTTAAGGCCAGTGAGGTTGGCCCCGGAGTTTTGTGGGTGGCGTTTTTATTTTCAGGAACCTTGGGGCTGAATCGTTCTTTCATGCTTGAAAAGGAAAATGGATGCCTCATGGGGTTGATGTTGACACCTGCAGATAGAACGGCCGTTTATTTTGGCAAACTGGTCAGTAATTTTGCTTTCCTTAGCATTATGGAATTGTTCATTATGCCGCTGTTCATGATTTTTTTTAACATAGACCTGATAGATCATTTATTACCACTCTTGCTTGTAATTTTTCTGGGTACCCTCGGGTTCTGCGCTCTGGGTACCCTGTTATCTTCGTTAGCCTCAAACCTGAAAACGCGGGAAATCATGTTGCCTATTTTACTTTATCCGTTAATGATTCCTGTTGTCATTGGAGTGGTTCGAATGACCGGGCAAGTTCTGGCTGGCGAACCTTTATCGGAAATGATGAACTGGATTGGTTTGACGGCTTCCTTCGATATCATTTATATTGGTGTCTCCATCATGACGATTGACCATATTCTGGAGGAGTGACGGAATGGATAACCTGGGATTTTTATTTGCGGCTAATGTGTTTGTGTGGGGCGGCATAGTTTTTTATGTGTATATGCTCAAACAACGTAACCGCTCTCTCGAAAAAGACCTGAACCTGCTAAAAGAAACTTTGAGCAAAGAAGGATGAAGATGAACCCTGAAGAAGTAGAAGACAGCCAGGAGGAAGGAAATGTTCTGGTCTGGTTGACCGGTATTGGTCTTCTTGCGGCAATGGTCTCGATTTTTTTATATGTTCCTACTGAAAAGACAGAAGGAGTGATCCAGCGCATCATGTACTTCCATGTTCCTTGCGCATGGCTTTCATTTTTTGCTTTCTTTGTGGTTTTTATTTGTTCGATTTTGTTTTTGTGGAAGAAGGACAGGGAGTGGGATATTTATGCTCACGCCTCAGCAGGAATCGGTGTGGTTTTCTGTTCCCTGGTTTTGATCACAGGCCCGATTTGGGCGCGGCCAATTTGGGGGGCATGGTGGGTGTGGGACGCACGTTTGACATCTACCCTGATACTCTGGCTGATTTATGTAGCATACCTCATGCTTCGAGCACAAAGTGATGCCGGTTCCATGAGGGCTCGTTATGCGGCGGTACTTGGTATTATTGGGTTTCTAAATATCCCCTTTATCCATTTTTCTGTATTATGGTGGCGAACATTCCACCCTCAACCCAAGGTTATTTCCAGCGAAGGGCTTGGTAAGGGCATGGACCCGAGCATGTTGGCAACACTGGGCATATCTCTGGGTGCTTTCACGCTGCTTTATTTCCTGCTGATGGGTGAGCGGGTGCGGCAGGAAAAACTAAAGGATGAAATTGACCGGCTCAAAAGGGAAAAGCTTTATTCGTCCTAGGGACGTACTTCTGGGCCTGCTTATAATTGTGGCTCTGACTCTGCTCGTGCTCCGTATCCAAAAAACCGGTACGGAAAACCCGGATGCAAACCAGTTTAAACCGCAAGAAGGATATCTTGCTCCACGTTTTAGTTTAAGAAACCTTAAGGGTAACCTGGAAGGACTTGACGATCACTCTGGAAAAGTGATTATCATTAATTTCTGGGCTACCTGGTGTGTTCCTTGTGTAAGGGAAATGCCCAGCTTTGAAAACCTGTACCGCCGCTTCCGGTCTGAAGGGTTAACCATTCTCGCAGTCAGCCTTGATAAAGGAGACTCTGATAAAGTCCAAAAGTTTGTTGATAAACACAAATTATCATTCCCGATATTATTGGATATAAATGGTGTTGCTGAAAAACTTTATCCATCTTTTACCATTCCATTTACCTATGTAATTGATAAGTTGGGGAGGGTTGTCGCTCGTGTTGACGGTGCTAAAAACTGGGAGTCGCCTGAAACCTTCCGAGCCGTTGAGCACCTTTTAAAACAATAAAACTAAAAGGAAAGCATTTAATGATAAGTGAAGATCGAGTTTTGTCTGCGAATGAAAACTTTTATAAAGCTTTTAATAATAGAGATATTGAAGCGATGAAAGAAGTGTGGGGGCATAATTTGAACACAACTTGTGTTCATCCCGGGTGGCCACCTCTTAAAGGTTTTGAGGCAACGTTGAATAGTTGGGCGGGAATTTTTGAGAATTCAGGCAATATGGAAATAAAAATTTCTGATGTGCAGGTTATCGCTTCAGAAAATCTGGCATGGGTTTCATGTATCGAAAAACTGTATACCATAGCTGAAATAGGAGTGTCAGCCTCAAAAGTTTTTGCTACAAACCTGTTTTACCTTGAGGGTGATTCATGGAAAATGATCATGCACCACGCCTCGCCAATGCCTGAAACCCGGGAAACAGATGATGTTCTGAAAAATTAAATTCGGCAAGGAATGCCCACCTTTTCTATTAGGTTAATGTTTTAGGAAACACGCAACCTGATGACCGGTATTGATTTCTTTAAGTTCCGGTATTTCTTGTTCGCATTGTTTTTCTTTGATCGGGCATCGGCTTTGAAAGGCGCAGCCTTTTTGCGTGCTTGCCGGATCGGGGATATCTCCTTTTATGAATGTTTTTTGTTTGGTCTCTCCTGATGCTAGATTGGGAATTGCGTTTAGCAAGGCAATTGTATAAGGGTGCTGGGCTGAATTGTATATTTGTTCGCTGTTTGCAATTTCAACGATCTTTCCAAGATACATTACTGCGACCCGATCGCAAAAATACTCAATCACCCCCATATCATGAGAAATAAATAAGTAGGATATATCCAGTTTTTCTTTCAGGTCTTGCAACAGGTTAATGATCTGGGCTTGTATGGAAACGTCCAAAGCTGATACGGGTTCATCAGCCACCACCAATCTGGGGTTAAGAGCTATTGCCCGGGCAATTCCTACTCGCTGTAACTGTCCGCCACTCAACTCATGCGGGTAACTGTTGAAGTGCCCTTGTGACAACCCCACATACTCTAAAAGTTGTCTGGCTTTTTCGGAGTTTTCTTTTTTGTTTTGGTAGCCGTGAATTTCAAAAGGCTCTTGAACTATTTTGCCTACACGTCTTGACGGATTGACAGCTGAATAAGGATCTTGAAAGATTATTTGCATCTCCTTTCGAAGGTTTCTCAGCTCTGTTTCCTTAAGGTCAAACAAGTTTGTTCCACAAAACCTCACTTGTCCCGAAGTTGGCTCGATCAGTCGCAGAGAGGTTCTGGCTGCTGTGGACTTTCCACATCCGCTCTCCCCAACCAAACCCAGTGTTTCACCTGCTTGCATTGTGAATGAAATACCATCTACCGCGCGAACAGGTGGTGCCTGTTCTTCGAGAAGTTTTTTATGTTGTATAAAATGTTTCTTGAGGTCTCTGACTTCCAGCAGTGGAATGCCGTTTTTTGTGTTCATATCGATCCCTGCTCCAGGTGGCAGCTCCATTGCCTCTGGGCACCCGCTTCACGCAACACGGGTTTTTGGGTTTTGCATTTTTCGATAGCCCATTCGCAACGAGGGTGAAACGAACAACCCGAAGGACGCTGATCCAGACCGGGGACGTTGCCTGAGATTTCCTGCAATCTTTCGCCTGTATGTTTATGTGTTCCGAGTTTTGGTACAGAGGCGATGAGCCCTTTGGTATAAGGATGAAACGGGTTTTCAAGAAGAGATTTTGCGGGTCCGGACTCTACGATTTCTCCAGCATACATGATCAAAACCCTCTGGGCAATTTCCGCGACAACTCCAAGATCATGGGTAATGATAAGAATGGACATGCCAGCTTCCGTCTTTAAATTTTTGAGAAGCTCTAGGATCTGGGCTTGAATAAGAACATCAAGGGCTGTCGTAGGTTCGTCAGCAATGAGGACTCTTGGTGAGCAGGCAAGGGCCATTGCAATCATGACGCGTTGTCTCATTCCTCCGCTGAGTTGATGAGGGTAATATTTTAACTTGTCTTTAGGAGAGGGTATCTCAACCCGCTCCAACAAGTCTGCTGATTTTTTCAAGGCTTCCTGGCGAGTCATGGTTGTATGACGAAGGAGTGTTTCGGCCATTTGCTCTCCAATGGTCAAGACCGGATTAAGAGAAGTCATCGGATCCTGAAAGATCATTGAAATGGAATGGCCACGCAGATTCTGCAATTCTTTTGTGTTCATGGATAAAAGGTTTTGCCCTGAAAATAGAATTTTGCCACTTGAAATTTCCGCCGGTGGTTCTGGCAAAAGACGCAGAATGGAAAGGGCGCTGACGGTCTTCCCACATCCTGATTCTCCAACCAAAGCCAATATTTCGCCTTCGTTCAATTGGAAACTGATTCCATTAACTGCAGTCAGTTTACCCTTGGGAGTGTGAAAAGAAACGGTCAGGTTGTCAATATCCAGTTCTGGTGATGGCATCTTTACCTTCTAATTGAGAACTTGAAACGAGTTTGCCCTGATGAAAGCTGCGCATTAAAACTCAATTATAATAAAACATTTAGCGGCCATTGACATTGTGGAAAGTATTTTGTTGCGATCATTGAGGAAAGAGAGTTGGGAGGAAATGAAAAAGCTCAATATAAAAGGCAGTCCGTAGACTGCCTTTTATATTGAGAACGCTAAAATTGATGACTATTTGGATTTAGTAAGACATTCCTTTTCAAGCTCTGCACTCACTATATTGTTGCATTTTCCCGGTTCACCGAGAACAATGGCAAAACAATAGGTCTGGCTATCCCGATTTAGAATCAGGGTGCAGTAATAATTACTGTGATCTTTATGTTTGTAGCGACTTTCAGGGTTTTTTATAGGGCTTAGCGCAAGGCAAAGGTTTCTCTCGTCTTCTTTGGAAAGCTTGCCGGTTGGTTTTGCTGCGGATGAGAATAAACCGACCCTTGCCATGGAATCAGTGGGTCCTTTCCCATCAATAACTGTTACCGGGGCTACCCCGGGTCGTCCTCTACGAACTTCCTTGGTGATCGCATCGCAAGCTGATGTATCAGCTACCTCAGCCGCCATGGAGATTGGCGCATTCATAAAGAATGCTAATGATAGTGCTGTCCATCCCATAGCTTTGTATATCCACATATCAGTCTTCCTCCCAATGACCTGCTCTATTTGTGTCTAAAATAAATATGACGCTATGTTTGAAGGATACCTTATTTTTACAGGAAAAACCATGGGTTGTATTTAAGTTATTGAAAATATTGGGGGGTAGGGTGTTCCTGGGAGAGGTGAGTGATGAAGATACAATGAGGTCGTCAGTCCCTTTATTGGGGCTGGTTTGTAAAATGCTGATTATCTGATTTAGTTATTTTGTTTTGGCTGGTTTTTTCTTGCGAATAGCGCCGAACGCTACCTTCGCAACAGTACCAAGCATCAACAACAATAATATAATTAAAATGTTCTCTTCCATTTTATTCTTTAAACTAAATAAGTTACGGATAATATGATATCGAATAAACTTGCAAAAACCTGATTCTTTATGATGGAATCTGAAACCATTATAACTTAAATAAATCCTTGGAAATATTACATTTATGTCAGGATTGTGTGGTATTTTTCAGGTTCGGAAATCTTATGATTTAAAGGTGCTGTGGTATCTTTATGTAGTAGGTTACTAATAGATGAATTGGAATATACTAGGGAATTTTTTTTAGTTGTCATAAGGTTGGCAAATACTTATCAGTCTCATATTTTCGGTTGTCCACGTTGTGTCATTTTTGTGGGTTGGGCTATTGTCTCCTATGTATGGTTTCTCTGAGAATGTATCTTGCTATTTGATTCTGAAAACTAAGACCTTCATGCCATCAAGTATTGTGAAGTTTGTGCGGAAAATTATCACCGGGATATATGGATTATTTTGCAGCTCTGTATCTTTGAAGCTGGAGTCAAAAATTCTTCGATGATATTTCGCAAAATTGTTTATACTTGCCAGCTTTAAATATCCGGAAAATGAATGTAAGAATCTAATATAATCCTCCGGCAATAACTTTTGGTCTATATGAGAATATTGAGTTGGAATGTTAATGGTGTGCGTGCTGTGGTTAAAAAAGGATTCTTTAACTGGTTGGAGTCTGAATCGCCGGAAATAGTTTGCTTGCAGGAAATAAAGGCCAGAACCGAGGACCTTGACGAGACCATACTGAATCCTGATGGTTATCATACTATATGGAATTCAGCTGAACGAAAGGGTTATAGTGGTGTTGCTGTTTTTACAAAAAAGAAACCGAAATCGGTTCATATGGGAATGGGGATTGACCGGTTTGATGTAGAAGGGCGTTTGATCCGGGTCGAATTCAAAGATTTTGATTTGTTGAATGTTTATTTTCCTAACGGAACCAGCGGTTCTGAAAGATTACAGTATAAAATGGAGTTTTATGATGCGTTTCTGGACCATTGCGAACAATTACGGGCGCAAGGTAGAGAGCTGGTGATCACAGGAGATGTGAATACGGCCCACAAGGCAATAGATTTGAAAAATCCGAAAGCTAATGAAAAAAACTCCGGTTTTTTGCCGGAAGAAAGGGCATGGGTCGATAAGTTTGTGTCTCATGGCTATGTGGATAGTTTCAGGGTGTTTCATCCTGAGCCGGATCAATATACCTGGTGGAGTTACAGGTTTAATGTTCGAGCAAAAAATATTGGATGGCGCATTGATTATTTTTTTGTTACAGAAAAACTTATGGCAAAGGTCAAAGACTCATTCATCCTGGCTGATGTTATGGGGTCGGACCATTGCCCAATAGGCCTTGATATTAAAGCTAAATAAGCGGGCGACATCATTTGTTTTATAGAGGCTGAATGGCATCAAATAACACGCCTTTCTGAAAAGGGGGTTGTTGCGATTAAGCATCGTAATCAAAAATATTTTGAACTGGAGTGTGTGCTTTATGGGGTTTGAACTCAATAAAAGTTATAGCGGATTCATATTGACCAAAAAGAAGAATATTAAGGAGCTGAAGTCTCTCGGTCTCCTTTTTGAACACGAGGTTACAAAGGCTCAATTGATGGTCCTTGAAAACGATGACGATAACAAGGTCTTCAGTGCAACGTTCAGGACCCCTCCTGAAAATGATACTGGGATTGCCCATATCCTTGAGCATAGTGTTTTATGCGGTTCTAAAAACTTTCCAGTTAAGGAACCTTTTGTTGAACTCATGAAAGGTAGTTTGCAGACCTTTCTAAATGCGATGACTTTTCCTGATAAGACGATGTATCCTGTCGCCAGCAGGAACCAGAAAGATTTTTTTAATCTCATGCATGTTTATCTTGATGCGGTGTTTTACCCCAATATTACTGAAGAGACTTTCAAGCAGGAAGGCTGGCACTATGAGCTTAACAGCCCGGAAGATAAAATAGTCTATAAAGGGGTTGTGCTTAATGAAATGAAGGGTGAGTTTTCCAACCCTGAAAGTTGCGTGGACCGTCAGATGGCCCACTTGCTGTTCCCATCGACTGCATACGGGTTTGAGTCCGGGGGTGATCCCAAAAGCATTCCTGAGTTGACATATCAGGAATTCACGGAGTTTCACAGAAAACACTATCACCCCTCGAATAGCAGGCTTTTTATTTATGGAGATGGTGATACCCAAAGTTATCTGGACTTTTTGCAGGAAAAATATTTGCAGGACTTTGAGTATATGGATGTCAATACCACCATTGCTCACCAGAGGTCTTTCAGGAAACCCAAAAGAAAACTTATATCCTACCCGGTTTCTACAGGGGAATCCCTGGAGAAAAAAACTTATGTGCTGGTAGGGTATAAGCTGGATAAAGCTGTAAATCACGAACATTGTCTCGGGTTCAGCATTCTGAGCCATCTTTTGCTGGGGTCTTCAGCATCTCCTTTAAGAAATGCCCTTATAGCCTCCGAATTAGGCAGTGAAGTTATAGGCGGAGGTTTCGATGATAATCGTGCCGATACTATGTTTGCCGTTGGGCTAAAAGGCTCAGAGCTGGAGCTTGAGGACAAAATTGTTGGGCTCATAGATTCCACCCTTCGTGGATTGGTGGAAAAGGGGATAGAAAAAGACATGGTTTTGTCAGCCGTCAACTCGATAGACTTCAGATTGCGGGAAGCAAACTTTGGCGGTTTCCCAAAAGGAATTGTTTATAACATCCAGGCGTTAGGCTCATGGCTCTATGATAAAGACCCTTTTAGCCATCTCAAGTTTGAGAGAGTGATGCAAAAGATTAGAAATCAGATGCATGATGGATATTTTGAAGGCTTGATAAAACAGTTCCTGATAGAGAATCACCATCGAATTGTCCTTGTTGCGAGCCCTAAACAAGGATTGGGGAAAAAGTTAGAAGCCAGGGAAAGAAAAATTTTAAAAACTGTCAAAGATGAACTTACTTCGAGTCAGTTAGATGCGTTGATTGCTGAAACTCTAAAACTCCAGGAATTGCAATTGACCCCTGACTCACCTGAGTCTCTTGCAACGCTTCCTTCTCTGGAAATTAATGATGTCCCTAAGGAAATTGAAAAGTATCCTCTGGAAATAAAAAACAAGAGCGAATCAAATGTGTTGTTTCACGACTTGTTCACCAATAATATTGCCTACACTCAAATTGGGTTCTGTACTAAATCGGTACCGCGCGAAATGATTCCTTATATCCCGCTGCTAGGGACTCTTGTGCTTGGAATGGGAACTCGCAAACGTAGTTATACAGAAATTTCAAAATTGATAGGCATGCATACGGGTGGAATCCGCACCTCTCATTTTTCCTCGGCTACAGTTGAAGATCGTCAACAGGTTCTCTCTTATATCTTTTTCAATGGTAAGGCGTTGATGGAAAAAGTGGACAACATGTTTGATCTTTATGACGAATTGTTTGGTGAATATAGTTTTGATGATAACAAGAGATTGGTTGAGATCATTCGTAGCGCAAAAGCCGATATGGCAGACTCGATAGTTCCTCATGGCAATCACTATGTATTAGTCCGGTTGCAGTCTTACCAGTCACGGCTCGGGAAGTTTGAAGACCTTACCGATGGCATCACGTATTACCGGTTTTTGGAGCAATTGCTGGAGCGTGTTGAGAAAAATCCGGGTGGGGTGGCTGACGAATTTCGACAGGTTGCTGAACGAATTTTTAATCGCAAAAACGTCTTGTTTAATATCACGTCAGGGAAAAAGGATTATAAAAAAATTGAAAAAAGAATCAATGAAACGATGGATACTCTTTCAACGAAAGAATACAGCAACGAGGAATGGATTCTGGATGATGTCCCTTTGAATGAGGGGTTTTTAACTGCCAGTAATGTCCAGCATGTCGGCAAAGGGGCCAACCTGTATGATTTGGGGTTTAAATATTCCGGCCAGTTTGAAGTGTTGAAGGCACTCCTTCGTACAGGGTTTTTATGGGACAAGGTTCGGGTTCACGGTGGTGCTTATGGCAGTAGTAATTCTTTTGATTTTTTTACTGGCGATTACAACCTGGTTTCTTATCGAGACCCCAATCTTGCCGAAACTTTAGCTGTTTATGATGAGATAGCAAATTTTCTGGGCAATTTGGACTTGTCTTATGACGAGTTGACTAAATTAATCATAGGATGTGTCGGGAAAATGGATCCTCCTTTGACGCCGGACAGAAAAGGCTCGGCATCCATGATCGACCACCTTACCGGCCGAACCCAAGATTTGAAGAAACAAATCCGCGAAGAATTATTATCTACCCGGCTGGAAGATTTAAAGGGTTACGCATCTGTGTTCGAAGAAATCAGGGATAATGGTAATGTGTGTGCCCTGGGTAATGAAGATAAACTCAAAAAGTCCAAATCAGTATTCGGCCAACTCGTTAAAGTTTTTAACTGACTGGCGTAACGGCAGTGGCAATTATGTAGAGCTGTTTGGCTGGATAATGTATTACTGTCTGTCATGCCTGACCTGACTAGGCATGTGCCTTCTCCCTGTCAATGCGCTTAAGTTTTTGAGGTTACCTGTCGATAGAAAAACGTAAGAGTTTGCTATTTACAGGTGAAATATGAAGCTCAAGCGTAAAGAAATCTTGGATCTCTTGAGGTCATTTGGAGTGAGTCAGGTTTCCGAGTTGAAGAGCGGTTGTCGTGATTACGAGACGTATTTCAAAAAACGTCAAAAGAGGGAAGATCAGCGGTTTACACGACACTCAATGCGCTCATAATGACCGGGCAAATTCCATGGCTTTTTCCATTTCAGGAAGTCGGGCCAGTTCTGGAACCACCTCCAGATATCGAATGACCCCTTCACGGTCAAGGACTATGATAGCTCGTGTCAAAAGGCGGCTTTCTTCAATCAATAGCCCGGTAGATTTGCCAAACTCAGCATCCCGATAATCTGAAAGAAAAAGGATGTTGTTGATCTTGGCTTCTTTAGCGAAGCGTTTTTGCGCAAATGGCAGATCCCGGCTGATTGTTACCAGGTTGGCGTTTTGGTCAAGCCCTTTGTTCTCTTCGCTGAGTATATGAGTTTGTTTATCGCAGGTGGGAGTATCCAGGGAGGGAACAACACTCAGTATAGTCACCTTGCCTTTGAACGATTGCAGGTCAATCATGTTCAAACCAAGGCCAGGGAGGGCGATTGTCGGGAGTGTTTGACCCACCTGCGCTATTTCCCCTATTAGAGTCAAAGGCTTCCCCCTTAAGCTGACCGCAGGTTGTCCCCAACTTGATACCGCAAAAACCAGAACCACGATTATACTTGCTAATATTTTCTGAAGCATATTATGCTCTCCTTGATATTGAAGTCTTAATACATATTTTAGCATCTTAACGAGATGAGTTGAAAAAACGGTTTTTCAGGGGGAGAATAAATCCTTGTATCAATCCATTACAGAACTGAGGCAACATATCAAAGTCTGTAAACTTTGCGAGGCAGACCTCCCTTTTCCAGCAAAACCCACATTATCATTTGCTTCAACATCAAAAATACTGATTGTCGGGCAGGCTCCGGGAATAAAAGTTCATGAGACCGGGATTCCCTGGAACGATGCCAGTGGCGACAGATTACGGGAGTGGATGAATGTAACCAGAGAACAATTCTATAACACGACATATTTTTCGATCGTTCCAATGGCATTTTGCTATCCCGGAAAAGGCAAGTCCGGCGATTTGCCTCCGCCCCCGAAATGCGCGGATACATGGATGTCGCCGATATTGGGTAAACTCCCTAAAAGGAAGCTCACCTTGTTGATCGGTCAGTATGCACAAGGTTGGTTTTTAAATTCGCAAAAGAAGGCAACCCTGACAGAAACAGTAAAAAGCTGGAAATCATATCTGCCGGAATATTTTGTTTTACCTCATCCGTCACCAAGAAACAATATCTGGCTCAAAAAAAACCCGTGGTTCGAGAAACAATTGGTGCCTGAATTGGAAAAGAAGGTGAGTGAGTTTTTGTCCTGATTATCAAAATTCAACGACGGTGACACCGTCCCCGCCTTCATGGCGAGCGCCAGCCATAAACTGTTTGCAAAGACCTGATTTTTCCAGGTAACTGCGGACAAGGGATTTGATTTTTCCCATCCCGTGGCCATGTATGATGAGAACTCTCTGGGCTTTTTGCACTATGGCTCGGCTGATAAAGGCCTCCATCACTTCTCCTGCCTCCTCCGAATTCATACCCCTTAAATCACAAGAGGCGACCGAATCATTTCCAGACTCTGCTTGAACGTTCATTGAAAATTTCTTTTCGCTTTTTTTACCTTTTTGCTGCGGATTGCCTCGTAGTGACCTGGCATCAACAACCGTATTGATATTGCCCATTTGCACCCGTAGTTTTTTCTTACCTTCAGGGGATTCAAGCAAAGTGCCATAGGCACCCAGGTTCATAATTAACACCGGGTCCCCGGATTTTAATTCTTCAACGGGTAAAGACCATTCTTTTGCATCTTCTACTTTTGAGGATAAAGGTACCTGGCTCAACGAATTTATTTGTCTTTCCACTTTGCGAATTTTTGGCAGGTTCTTTTCACCCTTAATTTCCTGGATCATTTTTTGAATTTCAGCTTTTCCGGCTCGTACTTCCAGTTGTAGCTTTTTGTTTTTACTTTTTTGGAAATCCTTTTCTTCTTCTCGCATTCTATGGGTCAGAATTCTCTGCTCCCTGGCCATGGCTTCAGTCGTTTCTTTCTCAAGTTTGATTTCTTCCTTATCCCGGCTTAGTTCCAGTCTCTGACGGGTCAGATCTTTCAGCAGGTCTTCGGCACGGTTATCCTTGGTTTGATACAAACCTCGAGCTTGCTCTATTATGCTTTTATCCAGTCCCAGTCGTTCAGCTGTATCAAGGGCGGCACTTTGACCCGGTGCACCAAAAATCAAACGATAAGTGGGACTCAATGTATCAAGATCAAACTCGGTGCAGGCGTTTAGAAAACCTTCCTGGGTCTGCGCCAGAACCTTCAAGCTGAAGTAGTGAGTGGAAACCAATGTCATCACATCTTTATTTTTAAGGTTTAACAAAATGGCTTCCGCCAGGGCGGCACCCTCTTGTGGATCGGTGGCAATTCCCAGTTCATCAAGAAGAACTAATGATCCGGCATCAACATGGTTCAAAATATGAACGATTTTTTTAAGATGTGCTGAAAAGGTTGATAGCTTCAACTGAATATTCTGGTCATCACCAATGTCTGAATAAACTTTTGGAAAAAATGGAATCCTGGAATGTTCTTTGACTGGCAGGTAGAGCCCGGCCCTTGCCATCAGAGCTAGTAACCCCAGGGTTTTTAGCGTTACCGTTTTGCCGCCGGTATTGGGACCAGAAATGATCACCACCTTTATATAACCATCCCACTCTATATCGTTGGGAACCACATTTTCTCCATCCAGAACCAATTCCGGGTTGCGCGCTTCTTTAAGGTCTACAACCGAGTCGCGGTTCAAGC